>CAJXVF010000395.1 GCA_913060845.1 uncultured Alphaproteobacteria bacterium
TCTACACCTCTCTATTCGTCGGCAGCGTCAGATGTGTATAAGAGACAGCCATAAAGCAATGCCTGCATCGCGATCACGAGGCCGAAGGTTTCGCGACTAATTTCCAGATCGAAGGCAATGGGCTTGAGCAGAATGCCGAATGTCAGCCTAACGCCATTGCCAATCAATACGACCAAGACGCCACAAATCAGCATGATCCAGAGCTTCTGGCTGATTGGTGGTTTGGCTTTGGAGTTTGGTTCGGACGGGCTTGGGTCCTTTGCAGGCACCCCCCTCACCCCCTGTTGGGAGGCGAGGGCGTTCTTAGAAGCATCACCACCATAGCCCCTTCGCCCCCCAACGGGGGGAGAAGGTTGGGATGAGGGGGGATGCCAGCGGGGCATAAGTGGTCTTACCCGAACCGCTTCTGCAACATCGCCAGCAACGCGCGCGTTGACTGTGCTTCACCACCTTTGGGACGACCAGGCTTGGAACCCGGATTCCAGGCCATCATGTCGATATGTGCCCAGGGCGCTGTATCTTCCGCAAAAGCATGCAGATAAAGCGCTGCGGTGATGGCACCTGCAAAACCGCCGGTGGACACGTTGTTCATATCCGCCACATCGCTGTCGAGCATGTCTTTATAGGGCGCGTGCAGCGGCAGGCGCCAAAGCGGGTCATCCGTTTTGAGACCAGCGGCGAGGATATCGTTCGCCAATGTATCGTCATTGCAGAACAGGGCTGGAAGGCTGGGGCCAAGGGCGACACGAGCCGCACCCGTCAGCGTCGCACAGTCGATCACCAGATCCGGCTTTTCTTCCATGGCAAGCGCGATTGCGTCACAAAGCACAAGGCGGCCTTCAGCGTCCGTATTGCCGACTTCGACCGTGATGCCCTTGCGGGTTTTGATCACGTCCAATGGGCGCATGGCGTTGCCGGACACACTGTTTTCAACCGCCGGAATCAACACACGCAGACGGACCGGCAAGTCGATCCCCATGATGGATTCTGCGAGGCCGAGGACGGCTGCTGCACCTCCCATATCCTTCTTCATACTGAGCATGCCGGCAGCGGATTTAAGATCGAGGCCGCCGGTATCAAAGCAAACGCCCTTGCCCACCAGCGTGACCTTCGGTGCTGATTTCGGCCCCCAAGTCATATCGATCAGCCGAGGTGCCCGGTCGCTGGCGCGGCCAACGGCGTGGATTGTTGGGAAGTTGTTCTTCAAAAGATCATTGCCAACGGTCAGCGCCACTTTGGCCTTATGCGGCTTGGCAACGGCTTTGACGGCGGCAGCGAGTTCCGCCGGGCCCATATCGCTGGCAGGTGTGTTGATCAGGCTGCGGGTGGTCGCGACGCCAGCACGGACCGCTTCGGCGACCGTCTTATCCGCCCCCTTTGGCCATACAAGCCGGGCACCGTTAGCGGGTTTCGTTTTGTACTTGTCGAACTTATACGCGCCGAGCGACCACGCAACGGCGATATTGGTTGCCTGCGCTTTGGTGAGCTTGGTTTGAATCGCATAGAGACCATCCGGCAATTGGCTGGAGGCGCCGCCACATGCCCAGAAGTCGTCTAGGCTTGAGATGCCAAGTGCCGCGCCAGCCGCCTTGCCGTCTTCACCTGGCAACAGCACGGTTTGGTCAGCTTTGCCCTTAAAGCCGGACGCTTCAACCCATCGAACAGCGCCCGTTTCCAGCTCATCCAGCCAATCTTCCAAGCCATCCGCGGTCACGAGATGCAAAGGGATGGCATTGCGGCCAGATGCGGCAAGAATATCGGGCATGGAAAAGCTCCTTCAGAGAGTAATTTAGGCACCAAGGAATGAAGTGCTGCCCCCAGGTCCCCTCTCCCCCCAACGGGGGGAGAGGGGAGGGTGAGCGGGGATGCATCGGGACGGGAAGATCATATCGGAATAGTAGCAAGTCTTTGTTCGCTTCCGCAAAGCCTTGGTTCTGAGGCAGGCCCCCCTCACCCAACCTCTCCCACCAGTGGGGGGAGAGGAGCAGAATTACTCCGCCTCTACGGCGTCAGCGAATGCCGCAAGTGTTGGGAAATGCCAGTCGGTCTTTGGCTGATTCGGGATTTCTTTGGTCGCACCCCAGCCGGTGCCTTCCCGCCGGTCAATCCAACAGGTGGCAAGGCCTTTGGTGGTCGCGATCTGGTGATCATGGAAAAGCGACTGCGCTACATGCAAGAGCTTGGGCTTGGCAATGCCGGCGCCATCCAGCTTCCGTAACATTAAGTCAAAGTTCTCAGGGTTTGGTTTGTAAGACCCAACTTCCTGGGCGGTAAAAACATAGTCAAACGGCACTTCGAGCCGCTTGGCGCTAGGAATAAAGCCTGCCACATCCACATTGGACAGGATCACCAGCTTGAAGCGCTGCTTCAACCGCCCGAGCGCTTCGATACTATCCGGGAACGCTGGCCATTCCGGTACAGATTGGCCAAATGCATAGGCCTCCGCCGCCGTTGCTTCGCCGCCTAAGCGCCTAGCGAGATCCGGAAACAAGTCTTCCAGCAAATGCGGATACAGCTTTTCTGGCGTCGCCGCTTGAGCCGCCGATTCCGTCTCTGCAAACGCCACGAGCGCCTGCTCCCGCACCAGCTTCAGCCCAGCGCGGGCGGCAAACAGCTGCATGGCGTTCCAGATACCGGATTCCCAATCAATCAGTGTGCCGTAGCAATCGAATGATAGGGCGTCGAAATCAGTGAACTTCATGGGGTCAAAGCGCCTTTACGATATTCTCGCACATGCCCTTGGCGTCGCCGAACAGCATCATCGTGTTGTCGTTGTAGAACAGCGGATTATCAACACCCGCATAGCCTGTCGCCATGGAGCGCTTGATGAACATGACCATGCCCGCGTTCTCCACATCCAATACCGGCATGCCATAGATCGGGCTTGCCGGATCATTGCGGGCAGACGGGTTGGTGGTGTCATTGGCACCGATGACGAAGGCCACGTCAGTCGTGGCGAAGTCGCGGTTGATATCATCCATTTCCAACACGTCGTCATAGGGGACATTCGCTTCCGCCAGCAGCACATTCATATGCCCTGGCATGCGGCCGGCGACGGGGTGGATGGCGTATCGTACCTTGACGCCTTCCGCCTTCAGCATGTCCACCATTTCACGCAATGCATGCTGCGCTTGCGCCACAGCCATGCCATAGCCCGGCACAATTACGACCGAGCGCGCATTCTTCAGCATGAAGGCCGCATCATCCGCATTGCCGGATTTGACGGTGCCAGCAGGGGCTGGACCGCCCGGCGCGCCAGCGCCAGCTTCCGCACCGAAACCGCCAAGCAGTACGGATAGGAGGTCCCGGTTCATTGCCCGGCACATGATGAATGAGAGAATGCCGCCTGATGCACCAACCAATGCGCCCGTGACGATCATCAACGGGTTATCCAGCGTGAAGCCAATGCCGCAAGAGGCCCAACCCGACAGCGAGTTCAGGACCGAAATCACCACAGGCATATCCGCGCCGCCAATCGGCAGCACGACCATGGCACCCCAGATCATGAACAGAATGACCATGCCCCAGAACGCGCCCTCACTGCCCCAGCCCGCAAAGGCCAATGCTGCGAAGACCGCTGACAAACCGAGCAAGCCGTTCACAGCCTTCTGGCCATTGAACACGATGGGCGTACCAGCTGTCTCTTATACACATCTCCGAGCCCACGAGACCTCTCTACATCTCGT
>CAJXVF010000396.1 GCA_913060845.1 uncultured Alphaproteobacteria bacterium
ATATTCCCTACCAAGGGAATCCCAAACGATTCAATCAAATCCAAATCCGCTCTAACTGCTGATGTTCATGCACGGAGTGGCGAGCCTCAGGCTGACCGTCCACAGTGGGGATCAATTCTGCATATAAGCTTTCTTCCTCAGCGGCGGCGTGTGCTTTGACATCGTAGTAAAATTTCGTCCAAAGCGTCCGGCGCTTCAAGGAATCGCCACTGGTCTCGGCAAGGTCATTTAGTAAGCGGCGGTGTTCATCATGGTCAGCCTTAATTGCTTCATAGATGTTCATGGCATTGGCTCCTGATATCAGTTGGATGCGGTGGAAATGCCCGTTCAAGCGATTGAGTTCCAACACTGCGGCCCCTTGACGCCTTAGCGGTTAGTCAGGAACGCTGGCGGGAAAGGAGACGCCAGATGGACTTTCGTTTCAGCCCAGAGGACATCGCATTCCGGGAAGACGTGCGGGCATTCTTTGCCGAAAAGCTGCCCGCTGACCTCAAATCCAAAACCGCGAACGCTCAAGCGCTGACGCGGGACGAAATCATGCGCTGGCACGGTATCCTGCATCAGAAAGGCTGGGCAGCACCCAATTGGCCGCAGGAATATGGCGGTCCAGGATGGTCTGTCACCGAGAAATATATCTTTGACGAGGAACACGGTCTCGCTGCCGCGCCGCGCTTAATTCAGTTCGGTTTGGGCATGTGCGGGCCGGTCATCATGGCGTTTGGTACCGAGGCGCAGAAGGCGTTCCATCTGCCGCGCATGCTCTCTGGTGAGCACGTCTGGGCGCAAGGCTATTCTGAACCGGGTGCTGGTTCCGATCTGGCAAGTCTGACCACGCGGGCTAAGTTGGACGGCGACGAATGGGTCATTAATGGCCGGAAGCTTTGGACCACCCAGGCGCATATGGCCAATTGGGTATTTCTGCTGGCCCGCACGTCGGATGAGCCCAAGAAGCAACTTGGCATATCCTTCTTTCTAATCCCGTTGGATACGCCTGGCATCACAATACAGCCCATTCATCTGCTAGACGGCCTGCATGAAACCAATGAAGTGATCTATGACGACGTTCGGATTCCTGCCGCCAATATTGTCGGCAATCTGGGTGAGGGGTGGACGATTGCCAAACATCTGCTTGCACATGAACGCATGGGCGGCGGGGCGCTGGGTCAACACAAACTGCTGTTGGCGCAGGTGAAGGCGTTGGCGGCGACTGATCAACGGACGGATGGTTGTGCTCTGGCCGATGACCAAGGCTTCGCCCGGCGCATTGCCAATTTGGAAACAGAACTCCGCGCGCTCGAAGCCGTGATGCTGAAAACGCTTGCCAAAGTTTCCGCTGATAAGGCGTTGGGCGCGGAAGCGAACGTTATCAAGATACGAGGCACGGAAGTGCATCAACGCCTGACCGAACTTCGCATGGAAGCCCTTGGCCAGGACGCTATGCCCTATGACCTAGAGGCATTGGAAAACGGTTGGGGTAACCGCGCGCCCGTTGGCGCGGAATACGCCAACGGGGTCACGCCGCGCTATATGCACATGCGCAAAGTCTCGATCTATTCAGGCTCGAACGAGATTCAGCACAATATCTATGCGAAGGCAGTGTTGGGCTTGTAGAGAAGCCTCAACCTTCAGCCTCACGCATCTTCTCAAATGTCTCCCGGGCCGTAATCATGCCTTCGCGCACCAGCGGCAGGCCGACATATCCTGCGAGATGCATGATGGCTTCTGAAAGCTCATCTTCCGTCCATCCAAGCCGCCGTGCCATTTGTAGATGGATCGCGAGTTCAGGCCAGCGGCCGGTGGCGGTGTCTGAAATACAGCAGATTAGCGCGCGGGTTTTATGGTCCAGGCCTGGACGATTCCATAGGCCATCAAATACGGCTTCAATCGCGTAATCACCGAATTTCCGCATCATTGGATCGTCATAGACTTTGGCGGCCATATCGCCTGCCATTTCCTCGCCCATCAGCTTCATGCGGGTTTCGCGGCCGCGCTGCATTGCTTCTTCGTTTCCAGCCATCGTTTATTCTCCTGTGCGTTTGATTGTGGGATTGCCCGAACATGCTTGCAGCCTTCGCGCGCCCGGTCCACCATTCCAATTATGTACAGAATAGCTTTCGATATTGGCGGCACATTCACGGACTTCGTGCTTGCCGCAAAAGACGCCCCGCCGCGCTTTTTAAAGCTGCCCTCAACGCCGGATGATCCAGCCCGCGCAGTAATCGACGGCTTCGCCACATTGCTAGATGCAGCAGGCATTCAGGGTGCGGACCTAGACGCGGTGCTGCACGCAACCACGGTCGCCACAAATGCCATTATCGAGCGGAAAGGCCGCCCGACTGCGCTGATCACGACGGAAGGCTTCCGTGATGTGCTGATCATCGGGCGGCAAAAACGCTATGAGACCTACGATCTATACATGGACAAACCGGCCCCCTTGGCACCGCGCCGTGCAATCTTTGAGGTGCAGGAGCGGTTGGACCACCATGGCCATGTGATCCAACCGCTGGATGATGCTTCTGTCGAAGCAGCCGTGGCAGCGGTTGAGGCGGGTGGATATGAATCCGTTGCTGTCGCGCTCCTGCACGCCTATGCGAACCCAGCTCATGAGCAAGCTGTGGGGCGAGCTTTGGCCAAGCGCCTGCCCAATATACCAGTGACCTTAGCCGCCAGTATTTCTCCGAAATTCAGGGAATATGAGCGGACATCGACAGCTGTTGCGAACGCTTATGTCCGTCCCATCGTCGATAAGTATGTGGAGCGGCTTGAGGGCGCTTTGAAAGACCATGGCTTCCAGAAGTCCATGTTCATCATGCAGTCAGCGGGCGGATTGGTATCGCCTGAAATAGCTCGTGAGCAACCGGTGCGGATCGTTGAATCCGGCCCTGCGGCTGGCGTTCTACTGGCGGCGATGGTCGGCGCGGAAGAAGGTGCGGACCATGTCATCACCTTCGATATGGGCGGCACTACGGCCAAGCTTGGCGCAGTTGATAATGGCGAGCCCGCTGTCACGCCGACGTTTGAGGTTGATCCCGTGCGTTACCGCCCAGGCTCTGGCCTGCCGATCAATGTGCCAGCAGTGGAGTTGCTAGAGATTGGCGCAGGTGGCGGTTCAATAGCGCGCGTGGATTTAGGCGTCATTCACGTTGGCCCGGAAAGTGCGGGCGCTGACCCTGGACCAATCTGCTACGGGCGGGGCGGTACTGAAGCGACAGTGACGGACGCGAACTTAGCGCTTGGCTATATCAACCCGGATTTCTTCAATGCCGGGGCCATGCAATTGGATCGCGACGCTGCGCTGAAGGGAGTCCGACGCGCCGTGGCGGAGCCACTTGGACTTTCTGTCGCGGAAGCCGCATGGGGGATTCACACCGTAGCCAATGGCAATATGGAGCGGGCGATGCGGATCGTATCGGTCGAACGGGGTCGTGATCCGCGCCGATACGCTATTGTGGCGTTTGGCGGGGCAGGGCCGCTACACGCCGCCCGGATAGCCAAGTCTATCGGCGCGCCTCGTGTTCTGGCGCCGTTTGGTGCAGGCGTCGGTAGTGCGATTGGTTTGCTGCAGGCAGCGCCAAAGATTGAATCCTCGATCACACGCGTGATGGCGCTAGAGGATGGGGCAGAGCCGGAAATCTGTCTCTTATACACATCTCCGAGCCCACGAGACCTCTCTACATCTCG
>CAJXVF010000397.1 GCA_913060845.1 uncultured Alphaproteobacteria bacterium
AATCTCTCCTTAAATCACAACCTCAAATCTGGGCCATAGGTGCTGACGGGGAACAGTGCGGGAGAGTCTTGGAGCCAAGATTTCCAAAAGGGTGATACCGCATACCAGAGTGATCATTTCGCAATTGCTCTGCGGGAATGGATACCTCTTGCGACAATGTGGGAAACGAAGGCGCTGAACGAGCTGGGTCCTATGTATGCTATAGGTCGGGGCCTGGGCGAGCAATTACGGAGCTGTGATCTTATTTAGATGTGATCTTTATAACCACCCCCCGCGTATAAGAACTGTACACACAAACAGGAGCGGCCGTTATGAGATTCACCATTCCAGCATGTCTATTGGCTGTAGCTTTTGGTCTTTCCCCGGCCTACGCGGGCAGTTGTGGCGGGAGTGATCACGTTCATTCCCCACGGGCAATGGCCGAGAAATATTTTGATCAGATGGACACCAACAGCGACGAGATCGTCACCAAGGCAGAATTTGAGGCTTCAGCGATAATAAAAATGGTCAAATCGTTCGATGTACTTGGACCCGATGAAAACGGTGAGGTTACAAAGCCTGCATTCATTAAGACCTTTGTGGAAGCGCACCCCGCCCACAAAACTGAAGCGTAAAGGCTAAGGCAATGTCCGCTGGCTAACCCAAGCCCGTCATGATTATTTGGCGGGGAAGATGGGTCGCCTAGAGGGCGTTCCGTTCTAGAGGATGATCCGCGTGCTGCTGGAGCCGGTGGGTAAAGTTGCTTGTGGTGAATAGGCAGACCAATTCGATCCCTCATAAAAGCAGCCTGCGGCGGGTTTCTCCGACAACGAGTAGCCCTATGTCAGGAGTGCAAACAGTGAGTTGGAGTGACCATGGTGGGGACGGCGGTATTGTCAGATGAAGCACGCGTAACGATGGTCAGGGCGGAACTGGCCGCCTCGATTGAACTACAGAAGCCAACGGCCGAAAGCGTCGACCTATTGATCAAACTAAGAGAGGCGCTCTGGGATTATGAAGAGGCCATTGGCAGGGGCCACGAAGTCGAAGACGAATTCCATGCTTTAGAAGGTGCTATATTTCCTGATGCGCAATGAAGCCGCATTAAAAATTCTACCAATTTCCTAAACGTCATACGAATGCGCCTAAGTAAGCGGAGATGATCATTTAGGCGGGCTGCATGCGCCGCAAGTGATGAACAGCAGCATGGGGCGATTTAGGTTATTGCGTTCATCCGTCTGCTGCATTGTATGGATTACTGCCCCATTCCAAGCCAATCGCATTCAACCGCTGCCGACGTTTTGGGGGAGCTTGACCGCGGCAGTTAACATGTCAACGCCATCCGGGATATCAAGACCCTTCAGAAATTCGCCTCAAGCCACGCTACTATCTATTGCCGCTGCAACCTCGAAGACCATTTCCCATATTTTTGAGTTGAACCGATCCGCCGTATTGGCGTTATGACAGCACCTTGCGCGAGCCTACATAGCCGCAATCTTTTTTGCATCGCTCTGCTGTCTTATTAGCAGAAGACCGCATCGCTTCGGCTATTTAACGTCTCAATCAGAATGTGGCCTGGTCGCTTTTAGTGGTCCATCATTAAAAAAGGAGGAGTTAACGTGGAGCGGAGAACATTTTTAAAGACAGCTGGTGCAGCGACGCTTGGTGCTTCGAGCCTGTCGTTATTAAAGGTATTGCCAGCGTCTGCTGCGCCAAACGGCGTCGCGGTTGTTGCGATCAGCCAGACCATCAACTCCCTAGACATTCACCGAAAGGGAACCAACCGGCCAAGCTACCAAATCGCGGTGAACTGCTATGATCGCTTGGTATCCTTCGGGACCCAAACGCTGGCGGATGGCTCGCTGTCTTATGACTATTCGAAGATTGTGCCCGACCTGGCTGAAAGTTGGGAAACGGCGGCGGACGGCATGTCCATCACGTTTAAATTGCGTGATAACGCCGTATTCTCGGATGGTTCTCCTGTAACCGCGGCAGACGTCAAATGGTCGCTTGACCGCGCCGTCAGCCTTGGCGGTTTCCCGGCTGTGCAAATGAAGGCCGGTTCACTCGAAAAGCCGGAGCAGTTTGTCGTCTTAGATGGTAAGACAATCCGGATTGACCTCATCCGCAAGTCCAAATTAACCATCCCTGACCTTGCAGTTCCTGTGCCGATGATCATCAACTCTAAGGTCGCAATGAAGAATGCAACGGCGGACGATCCGTGGGCGACAGAATATCTGCATCGTAATCTGGCTGGCAGCGGCGCGTACACGATTGTGCGTTGGGACCCGGGCCAACAGATTGTTTATGAGCGGAATGACAAATGGACAAGCGGGAAACTTCCTGGCGTCAAGCGCGTCGTAGTGCGGGAAGTGCCGTCGCAAGCGACAAGCCGGGCACTGGTCGAGCGCGGCGATGTGCATTTGGCATTCGGGATGCCGGATAAGGACGCAAGCGAACTTGCGCCAATGGCAAATGTGGATGTGGTCGGCACGCCAATCGAAAACTGCATCAACTGCGTCGGCTTGAACCTGAACTTTGATCCATTGAAAGATTTGAAGGTTCGTCAGGCCATCGCATATGCCATTCCTTACGAGGATATCTTTAAGGTGGCGGCTTATGAGCAGGGTGCCAAAATGTGGGGCGGAGAGTCTGCTGTGCCAGCGGATACGGCTTGGCCGCAGCCGTTCCCGTATAGCTTCGACCTGGACAAAGCTAAGTCACTAATGGCTGAAAGTAGCTACGCGACAGGGTTTGACACGACGATTTCGATCAATCTGTCACTAGCAAGCTGGATGGAACCAACGGCGCTTCTGCTCCAAGAAAGCTTTGCCAAGATTGGCATCAAGACATCTGTCGATAAAATCCCAGGCGCTAACTGGCGTACAGCGGCACTGGTCGAAAAGCGTCTGCCGATCCATTTGGAGAACTTTGGCGGCTGGTTGAATTATCCAGATTACTATTTCTTCTGGGCGTACATCAAAGGCCATCTGTTTAATTCGTCGAACTACGACAACCCAGAGGTCGCCAAGCTGGTTGATGAAACGCTGCATCTGGAAACGACTGATCCGGCATACGCACCGAAGGTTAAGCGACTGATCGAGATTGCTTTTAATGACGTGCCACGTATTCCGTTGTGGCAGCCTTCATTGAACTCTGGGATGTCGCCAAAGCTGGATGGGTATGAATTTTGGTTCCATCGCCAGCTAGATGCGCGAAAATTCTCGGTCTCATAAGGGCAACACAGCAGTATGGCGCGCTTTAACCGGAGCCGGATGATTGTCGGCCGCATTGTTCAGGCGTTGCCCGTCCTTTTCGGGGTCGTGCTCGTCACATTTTTGCTGACGCGCGCTCTTCCAGGCGATCCGGCGGCATATTTCGCTGGGCCTGCTGCTGACGAAAAGTCTATTCAGCAAATCCGGGAAGCGCTTGGTCTTGACCGGCCGCTCCCAGAACAATTCTGGCTGTATTTGAGTGATTTGGCGGTCGGCGATCTCGGAACCTCCATATCAACCGGGCAACCTGTCATTGAGGAGTTGGCGCGGCGGCTCCCGGCTTCACTTGAACTTACGCTGGGTGCCTTGATCATTTCACTTCTGATCGCTGTGCCGATGGGTGTTTTAGCAGCAACTAGGTCAGGTAAGCCGATCTGTCTCTTATACACATCTGACGCTGCCGACGAATAGAGAGG
>CAJXVF010000398.1 GCA_913060845.1 uncultured Alphaproteobacteria bacterium
CTGATGGGATAAATACTATCCCTATGGGTGGACCACTTCAGGGGGGCTGCTCCAGCGGCGCTGTGCGAATACGCTGGTGGCGGCAATTCTGGCCGTCAGTTTTTACCGTCAGGCGCGGCTGACGCGGCCTTCCAGCGGGTATCCGGGATCATTATAGCCGGGCGTAGAAGGGTGGCCGGATGGGACGAGGGCATCTGCAAAGGCTTCGTCTTCCGTCGTGAATTTATAGGCAGGCGCGCCGAAGTAATCGCGTATTTGCTCCGGCGTCCGTGGGCCAGCAACGACACCGGTGATGAGGGCGTTATTCAGCACCCAGGCCGTTGCGAATTGCCCGGCGGTGATGCCAACGGCTTCGGCACGTGCTTTGACCTTCTGGGCGATGACTAAAGACTCATCACGCCATTCGGTTTCCATCATGCGTTTGTCTTGCCGGGCGGCGCGGGTACCCGCTTCTGGCTTTGATCCTGGAGCGTATTTCCCGGTCAGCAATCCGCGCGCGATGGGGCTGTAGGGGAACACGCCGAGGCCGAAATGATTGCAAGCGGGTAGATGCTCCGTCTCCGGCATGCGGTTCACGAGATTATAATATGGCTGGCTGACGACAGGCCTGTCTGCGCCCAGGTCATCTGCAATCCGACAGAGTTCCGCCACCCGCCAGGAGCGGTAGTTGGAGACGCCAAAATACCGGATCTTGCCTTGCCGCTGGAGGTCAACCAGCGCCCGCGCAGTTTCTTCCAGCGGGACCGAATGGTCTTCCTTATGCAGGTAGTAGATGTCGATATAATCTGTGCCGAGCCGCTTCAAGCTCCGCTCACAGGCATCCATGATCCACTTGCGTGATGTGCCGCCGCCATTCGGGCCGTCGCCAACCGGATTGGCCAGTTTGGTCGCCAACACCCAGTAATCTCGCCGCCCCCGAATTGCCCGCCCAACAACTTCTTCGGACTTCCCGCCGTTATAGGCATCTGCCGTATCGACAAAATTGACGCCCTGATCCGCCGCTTCATCCAGCATCGCGCAGGATGTAGCGGCATCCGTCGGCCCACCAAACATCATCGCACCAATACAAATCGGCGAAACACGAAGGCCGGAGCGGCCAAGGCGGCGGTGCTGCATGGGGCTATCCTATGTGAAAACTCTGATCCACCAGGATAGCCAATGCGGGTGCAGGACTCTAGATCAGGATAAAATCGTCTGCGTCCAATGTGGTCGCGTCAACGCCGAGCAGCACTGCCCGGTCGCCCGTCGCGAAGTCGATCACGGCCTTGCCGTTGATGTTGCTAATGTGGGCCGATAGCGCAGCGAAATCAGCGAAGCCATAGTCGGACACATCGATCTGGTCAGTGTCCGTGGTGAATCCGCCAACCAAATCCAAGCCGCCGCCATTGGCGAAGATGAACGTATCGACGCCACTGCCGCCCACCAGCCGGTCAAGGCCAGCGCCACCGCTAAGAGTATCATTGCCGCCGCCGCCGATGAGAACATCATCACCGCCATTGCCGATCAATACATCGTCGCCGTTCCCACCGCGCATGGTGTCACTAGCTCTGCCGCCGATCATGGTTTCTGCGCCGCCGCGGCCATACCATGCTGTCGTATCATCAACGCCGGTCACGGTCTGGTCAGCTCGCAGAACAATCCGCTCAATCCCTTGAACGACGTCCGCGGCCGTTAAATCTGCTGTACTGTTATCGACGAAGACCAGAACGTCTTTCAGCCCTTCGCCGCCGAGCAGCCTGTCGCCAGCGCCAACTTCTGACCCATAAACCATCAGGCGGTCATTGCCGGCGCCGCCATCCAATAGGTCTGCGCCGCTGCCGCCCCGGCCATACGCCAGCAGATCATCACCATCTTCACCATAGAGGAAATCATCGCCTGCAGCGCCGATCAGCGTGTCATCACCATTGCCGCCAAAGGCCCGATCATTACCGGTGCTCATGGAGAGAATATCGTCGCCAGCACCACCTCTGGCGACATCATCGCCGCCATGGGCGCGCACCATGTCGTTCCCAGCACCTGCCAGTACTTGCTCGCCATTGCGGGTTCCAACTAAGGAATCATCAGTGGTCGTGCCGACAACTTTGGTTTCTGAATCGCTGCGACCAAAGATGATCTGCGCAGCACCTGTATCGCTGTCGACCTCTGTATCGCCGATCACGATATCCATCAGGCCGTCGCCGTTTAGGTCGCCGGCGGCGGCCATTTTGCCTGTGCCTGACCTGTCACTATTGCTGATGAACTCCTGGCCGTCTGCATCCGTAATGAAGCGGAAATCAACGACCTTGGCGAACGGGTCCGATTTACCGAACAGGATGCCCGCATGGGCTTGGCGGCTGCCAAACACCATGTCGTCGATGCCGTCGCCATTAAAGTCGCCGACACTATCAGCCTCGCTGGAGTTGGAATTGGTACCAGCCCTGTCTAACCCGACGACTTGGAAGCCATCTGATCCATCGAGTGTGGAGACATCAAAATCCGCATCGAACCCGGTGGTTTTCCCGAAGATAATGTAGGCAGCACCGGCGTTATGGCCGGCTGTATCATTGGTGCGGGCTGTCACCAGAAGATCATTGATGCCATCGCCGTTGAAATCGCCCTCTGTGCTGATTTCCGTGCCCATCTGGTCGCCATCTGCAGTGCCTGCAATGGAGAACCCGTCTTCGCCGTCTAGGTCGTCATAGTCCAGTCGTGCATCGAATCCGTCTGCTCGGCCGAAGATAACATGGGCTGCACCTGTACCGCCGGCGGATGAAGCGATGGCACCGATGACGACATCTGAAATGCCGTCGCCGTTAATGTCACCGCCGCCGCCAACACCGCCGCCAATCCGGTCAAACTCGATCTTGCCGTTTATCTGAAATCCGTCTGAGCCATCTAAATCGCCAAGTGAAACTGCAGCGCCCGGCACAGTCTGTGAGCCGAACACGACATAGGCGCTGCCAGAGCTATTGCCTGCAGGCGATGCACTCATGGCGCCGATGACGATGTCGCTGATGCCATCCCCGTTCACATCGCCTGCATGGCTGGTATTGAACCCAGTGAATGAATTGGATGTGCCTTCGAACCTGATGCCGGTTGAGCTGTTCAATGAAAGAATGGAAAGTTCCTCCGGAGAATCGCCCGATTTTCCGAGGAGGAGATACACCGCGCCGAAATCTTCGCCAGCGTGGTCTGCTCGCGCGGCGCCGATGAAGAAGTCATCGATGCCATCGCCATTAAAATCGCCAGCTGTGGCGGCGTCTTGGCCCATAAAGTCGTCAGCCGCGCCGCCAGCCATGTGGAAGCCATCGGAGCCATCAAGATCTGTCACATTGATTGAGGCGGAGAACCCATCGGCTTTACCGAACATGATTGCGACTTCGCCTCTAACGGTTCCGTCTGGGTCTGCAGTGCGCGCGCCGACTATTAAATCATCGAAACCGTCGCCGTTAACGTCACCAGCAACGCGTGCACTAGATCCTAATCCGTCGCCAATATTACGTCCTTCAATAATAAATCCGTCTGTACCATCCAAAAAATCAATAATATTTGTCGCCAATATCCGCCTCCAAAAGTCGAAATGCGCAGCAGGATCGCGCGCTAAGGAGGCTATGGTCGCGAGGTTGTTTATAAAGCTTATACCCGGAGCTGTCTCTTATACACATCTGACGCTGCCGACGAATAGA
>CAJXVF010000399.1 GCA_913060845.1 uncultured Alphaproteobacteria bacterium
CGAGATGTAGAGAGGTCTCGTGGGCTCGGAGATGTGTATAAGAGACAGATCTCGGAGAACCGGCCATTCAAGGCAAAGGGGCGGCAAACGGTACCTGCCGGTGAGCGCCTTCGCATGGAGATGCCTGGCGGGGGAGGCTTAGGTGGGGCTGATGCCCGTGACCCAGCCCGTGTCGCCCGTGATGTCGCCAACGGCTATGTATCTGTTGAGGCGGCAAAAACGCAGTATCATGTGATTGTCGATGCGGATGGGGTTGTCGATGCAGCCGCCACTCAAGCGCTTCGTGCGTCCCGCTGATCTAAGGAAGTTTGGCTATGAATGTCTTTGTTGATCCGACCTTGTTCGTCGATGAAAAATATGGCCTTGGCCAACCGGTATCTCGCAAGGAAGATCCTACTCTGGTGCAGGGTCTTGGCAGCTATGCAGACGACAATGTGTTGCCGGGCCAAGTTTATGCCGTCATGGTGCGAAGCCAATTTGCCCACGGTCGTATCAATGGCATTGAGACCGATGAGGCCAAGGCCATGCCTGGCGTGCTCTGTGTCCTGACAGGCCAAGACTTGATCGATGCCGGGCTTGGGTTGATGCCAGCGGGTATGTCGATGAAGAACCGCGACGGTTCCGATATGCGGAAGCCGGAGCAACCGCCGCTGCCAATCGACAAAGTCCGCTTTGTTGGCGACCCATTAGCCTGCGTTATCGCCGAAACCCGCGCCCAGGCTGAAGACGCTGCGGAGGCTGTGTTCGTTGATATAGAATCCTTGCCAGCAGTCACCTCTGCCAGGGTCGCAGTAGCGGACGGCGCACCGCTGGTGCATGACGGCGTTCCAGGCAATGTCATCCTGGACTTCCAATTTGGCGAGAGTAAGAAGGTGGCAGAGGCGTTTGCCAACGCGGCCCACGTCACGTCCATGAGCATTTTCAACAGCCGCATCGCTGTTGCTCCGATGGAGCCTCGCTCTGCCCTAGCGGACTATAACAGCGGTGAGGACCACTGGACGCTGCGGTTAGGTTGCCAAGGCGCGTTTCCGATGCGGAACAGCCTGATGAAGCCGCTGAATGCCCGTGCAGACCAGATCCGCGTGCTTGTGGGCAGTGTTGGCGGTAGTTTTGGTATGAAATCCGCCTGCTATCCAGAATATATCTGCATCATGCATGCAGCGCGCATTTTAGGCCGTCCAGTCAAATGGACGGATAAGCGCTCCGAAAGTTTCCTCTCAGACAGCCATGGCCGCAATCATGACATGGAGCAATCCATGGCGTTCGATGCGGACGGTAATATCCTGGCTTTGCGCGTGATTGGCTACGGCAATATCGGCGCTAATTTGAGCAATGGCGGCGTTAATCAGCCGACAGGAAATGTCGTTAAGAACACGATCAGCGTCTACAAAACGCCGTTGCAAGAAATCCTATCGAAATGCGTTTTCACCAATACGACACCGGTGGGTCCATATCGCGGCGCTGGGCGACCAGAAAGCAACTACTACATTGAACGAATGCTGGATCAAGCCGCGCTTGAAATGGGCATCGATAAGGTCGAAATCCGCAAGCGCAACCATATCCAGCCAGAAATGCTGCCGTACAAGACGCCAGCAAACACCGTTTATGACAGCGGCAATTTCCCAGCCATCTTAGATAAAGCGCTGGAAGCTGCTGATTGGGCTGGGTTCGAAGCCCGAAAAGCCGCAAGCGCTAAATCCGGCCTGCTGCGCGGTATCGGCATCGGCCAGTATCTGGAAGTGACAGGGCCTCCTGGTAAGGAAATGGGCGGTATCCGGTTTGAGGATGACGGGTCCGTCACGCTCATCACCGGCACATTGGATTACGGCCAGGGACATGCGACCGCTTACGCGCAGGTTCTAGCGGCCCGGCTTGGCGTGCCGTTTAACCAAATCAAACTGCTGCAAGGTGATTCTGATGAGCTATTGCATGGCGGTGGCACGGGCGGATCAAAGTCACTGATGAACAGCGGGGCCGCGATTTATGAAGCAGCTGAATCGGTGAAGGAAAAGGGCCGCATTATCGCGTCCCACATTCTTGAAGCGGCTGAAGCGGATATCGAATTCACGATCAATGCCAAAGGCGGACAGTTCGGCATCGTTGGAACGGACCGGACGCTGGGCGTTATGGAACTTGCAGCGATGCTGCGGGAAGGCGTTGATCTTCCGGATGATGCGCCGAAGTCGCTCTCTGTCGCTCAAGTGGTCGATACACCGCCGTTCACATTCCCGAACGGTTGCCACATTGCGGAGGTTGAAGTTGACCCTGAGACAGGCGTTGTGTCCGTCGAAAGCTATGTAATGGTCAATGATTTCGGCATCGTGGTGAACCCAATGCTTGTCGAAGGCCAAGCCCATGGCGGCGTCGCGCAAGGCATTGGTCAGGCCCTGATGGAAGACGTTGTGTATGATTCTGAAGGTCAGCCCTTAGCCGGTTCGTTCATGGATTATGCCTTGCCGCGCGCTAGCGACATGCCTTCATTGAGCACGATCTCAATGGCTCATCTGCCATCACCGGCAACAACAAACCCACTCGGCGTTAAAGGCTGCGGTGAGGCTGGGTGCGCAGGTGCAATGCCATCGGTCATGAACGCATTGGTCGATGCGCTATCGGTTTACGGCATCCAGCACATTGATATGCCCGCAACGCCAGAGAAAGTCTGGCGGGCGATACAGGCTGCGCGTAGCTAAGCTTTCAGGGCGGCGATCAAGTCGAGCTCTGCCTCAGCGGCAGTTTCTGGGCGGTCGTCGGGATCGTTCGCGACCATGGATGCGAGCCAATCGGCAAGACCGTCCGGCGCGTCGTCTGGAAGAGCGCGGCGGGCTTTAGGTAGTGCGCCGGTGTACATCCGGTGGAATATGACACCGACGGCGTAGATATCTGTCTTATGGTCGACTTTGGCCGTGCTGCGGCGTTGTTCCGGGCTCATATAAGCTTCGGTGCCAAGCCAACCACGCTCGCGAGTGAGGCGCAGGTCTGGGTGGAGGCATAAACCGAAGTCAGCAATACGGACATCACCCAGGCCGACGCTCTTTTCCGGTGCCAATGGGTCTGCCTTGGTTGAAAGCAGTACATTGCCGGGCTTCAAATCGCGATGAATGACGCCAGCGCGATGGATGGCCTCGATGGCGGTCAGCATTTGCTTGGTTAGCCGGATGCATTCGATCAACGGCAGTTTCTTAGGCCTGCGACGGCGTTTCATAGCCGAAACATCGTCTGGCCGATATTTATCGGTCCCAAGACGATCCTTCAGCGTGTCTGGATACCAGGGGAGACAAAGTAGGGATCGCCTGTTTCGGTTCGCCCGAAGCCAAGTACGGGTGCGATATAGGGATGATCGACGCGCGCCATGGCGCGGGCTTCGGCCAAAAACCGGGCGCGCCACACCTCAGGCGGATAATCGCCCACGGTGCAGGTTCTGTCTCTTATACACATCTGACGCTGCCGACGAATAGAGCGCGCGCTGCAACTGCATCCGCTGGGCGTATGTCTGGATTGCTGGCGAGGCAGCGCATGGTCCATTTTTCGAGCGCTGCGGGCAGGGCCGTATTGAGTTCGCTAGGCCGTGGGGCTTTAGCTGAGGGCATTTGGCCAGCGAAGAGCCGGTACGCCAGTAAGCCAATGGCGAACACGTCAGCGACCATTGTCCTGTCTCTTATAC
>CAJXVF010000400.1 GCA_913060845.1 uncultured Alphaproteobacteria bacterium
GGCGCGCCAAGCCTTCGGTTGAGGCATGGGCACGGTGCGCTGCGGAGAACGCGTCATTCACATAAACATGGCCAAGGCGGGCGAGGGCGCGGGCGAAATCCACATCATTCGCTTCCTCGCCAGCATGAAACCGGACGTTTTCCATCAAAGCTACGCCATCCTCCGCCAGCCCGGCGACAACGCTCTCAGCCTCCGCCCCAATGCAATCAACAGCGAATGCGACCGGCTTGCCAAGCGCCTCCGTCAGGCTGTCTGCAATTGGGCGAAGTGACATATCCGCGTTTGGCTGCCCTTTTGGCCTGCCAAAATGCGAAAGACACACAACCCGTGCACCCTTCGCTATCAGGTCACGAATGGTTGGCAGCGCCCGTTCAATCCTGGTCGCGTCCGTCACTTTACCGTTTTGGACGGGTACGTTGAAATCGACCCGTACCAGAACGGTTTTGCCGAGAACGTCAATGTCGTCGATGCTTTTAAAGCTTGGCATGGGTTGCTGCTACTCGCCCTTGAATTCGGGGCGGCGCTTTTCGACGAACGCGTTGGCCGCCTCCTGATGGTCTTTGGTTGCTTGGGCCAAGGCCTGCATTCCAGCGGCCATTTCAAGTGCGGTATCCAAGCGCTGGAATTCGCTTTCCTTCAGCAACCGCTTCGTCATGCGCAGTGCTTCTGGCGGCTTGCGGGAGATTTTGGTCGCCATCTTACGAGCGGCGTCCATCAAGTCATCGAAAGGTACGATGTGGGAAATCAGGCCGATTTCTTTAGCCTCTTCAGCGTCAATCACGTCGCCAGTAAATGTCATCTCAAACGCTTTGGAGCGGCCAACGAGGCGCGGCAGATACCAAGACCCGCCATCGCCTGGAATAATGCCGAGGTTTACGAACACTTCGCCGAACTGGGCGGAATCCGCAGCAATCCGGATATCGCACATCATGGCGAGGTCGCAGCCAGCGCCGATGGCATGGCCATTAACGGCGGCAATGATCGGTACTTCCACTTTATCCAGCGCCAGTGGAATGCGTTGAATGCCTTCACGATACCAATGGCGGGTGGCAAACGGCGCTTTTTGCATTTCAGGTGCGCGTTCTGCCATGTTTTTAACGTCGCCACCGGATGAAAACGCGGTACCGGCGCCAGTCAGGATCACGCAGGAGACATCATGGTCTTTTGCGACCATTTCCGCGATTTCTTCAAAGCGTGCGACGACTTCTGGTGCGGATACAGCATTGCGGATATCGGGGCGGTTAATCGTCCAGGTGACGACGCGGCCTTCTTTTTCGTAGAGAACGCTATCTTGGCTCATAGTATTTCCTCAAGTATCGGGATTGGTGTGGGTTTAGGCTCAAGCGAGCCGGTATGTTGAATCGGGGCCTGGCGGTGAATCGGGGCAGGCGACCTCGCCGCGTTCCCACATGGCCAGCAGGTGGGACAGAACGGATCGACCGGCCGCGCGATGCAGGTTTTCGTCAACGTCTGCATACATGACCTTCACCATGGCTGGGATGCTCATGGCACCGCCCGAAAGGCATTGACGAATTTGGTCTTCGCGGGCTTCCCGGTGATCGATGAAGGCCTGGACGAAATTCTTTGGATCATCAATCGGGCCACCGTGGCCTGGATAATATGTGGTCTCATCCCGGTCCAGCATTCGACGAAGGCTTGCCATGTAGTCATTCATGTCGCCATCGGGTGGGGAGACAATGGAGGTGGACCAGCCCATCACATGGTCGCCGGACAACATCACATTGTCTTCTTTTAGCGCGAAGCACAGGTGGTTCGAGATGTGGCCCGGTGTGAAGATCGCCTCCAATGTCCAGCCATCGCCTTCGACCAAGCCGCCGTCCGGTACAACATGATCTGGTGTGAAATTGCGATCGCCGCCTTCGGGCGAATCAAACGGCCAATCCCGTCTGGACCCAACGCCATGTGGGCCGTAGCCGTAGGTTGGCGCACCAGTGGCGGCCTTCAAGTCTGGCACGCCTGGGGAATGGTCATTGTGGGTGTGGGTGACGATGATATGCGTGACCGTCTCGCCTTCGACAGCACGCATGATGGCGGCTGTGTGCTCCGGCGATAAAGGTCCTGGGTCAATCACGCCAACTTTGCCTTTGCCGACGATATAGGTGTTCGTGCCTTTGAAGGTGAACATCGACGGGTTGGGCGACGTCACGCGGCGGAGCAGTGGCGTTAATTGCACGACCTCGCCAGCTTCAGCGTCAAACGTGCTTTTGAACGGTATCGGTTGGGCCATAGCCGGAGAATCCTGAGCGGTTGCGCTTTAACGCGAAAGCGGCATCCTGCCGGTCTGACGCGCCCCGATCAAGCGGCACCGAATTAGGATGTGCCAGGATGCTTCTGCTCAAACCAAACTGCGAATGTTGTGACGCCGATTTACCGCCAGATGCAGCGGACGCACTGATTTGTTCATTCGAATGCACCTTTTGCGCCGATTGCGTTGAGAACCGGTTGCGCGGTGGTAAATGCCCAAATTGTGGTGGTGATTTCGTTCCGCGCCCGATCCGGCCAGCAAATAAGCTTGGGAAATTTCCAGCATCAACTGAACGCGTACTTAAGGCGCATCCTGGCTGTAAAACATAACAAAATCGGCTCAACCCTGCTGACGCCTTCGCTATTCGATTGGAATTAGGGCAATTGAAACTGGAGTCTGGTTATCTCGCCAGATGGGGAAATGAGGCGGGCAGTAGCCAGCTATGAGCTTTTCAGAATTACTTGCTATTGAGTTGCCGCTGGGGTTGATCATCCTGGTTTTTATTCTGTTTGAAATCAAACAGATGCTCGCCGATTTCGTTTTGCAGAACAGCTGGATGGCAGGTGGTAAACAGTCGGCGACCGGTTGGCTGGCACCAATGGCGACGCACTGCACGATCCATGCATCATTGACGCTGGTTATTGCGCTCGTGATCAACCCGTCATTCTGGTGGTTGGCTTTTGTTGATTTCGTCGTGCACTTCTCAATTGATTGCGCCAAAGCTCGTATCGGCCTTGCCACAGGCTGGACCCTGGAACGCCAAAGCTTCTGGTCACTCTTTGGCGCAGACCAAGCCTGCCACTCCCTAACCCACTTGGTGCTGGCGCTGACGCTGATCGCGGCGTAGCGAACGCCTGGCAGTTCTGTTATACTTTGTGTGACAAAATGTATTGGAGATCAGTGCAATGGCCAGTTCAACGGTAAGCTTGCGTTTGGATGATGAAACACAGGCCCGTCTCAAAGTATTGGGTGAGACCCGGGACCGGACGCCTCACTACCTGATGAAAGAAGCCGTCGACCGCTATCTTGAAGCTGAAGAAGCTGATGAGGTGGAATATAAGCTGACGATGGAGCGTTGGCGCCATTACGAGATTACGGGCGACTACGTTGATGATGCTGACGTCTCAGCATGGGTCAGTGAAGTCTGTGCCGCCGCTGGCATTGACCGGAAGGGATGATAGAACTTCGCTGGTCGAGAGCAGCCCTTCAAGACATTCGACGGCTGCATGAGTTTATTAGCGTGCATAATCAGCAAGCTGCGGCGCGCGCAGTCGATATGATCTATTCCACAGCTGAATCACTAAAGCCTTTTCCGCAAAAAGGCCGTCCGTATGCCTGTCTCTTATACACATCTCCGAGCCCACGAGACCTCTCTACATCTCGT
>CAJXVF010000401.1 GCA_913060845.1 uncultured Alphaproteobacteria bacterium
AGATGTGTATAAGAGACAGCTGTTATCACTCAACAACTTTTAAAATGGGCTCTTAAGCCTCGGTGTCAGCCTTGGTAGCTTCCAGCTGACTGAAGATATCTACGTGTCCAAATCCCAATTCGTCGCGTTTATCGTAGCGGCAGCGGCAGTGGTTGGAATGTACTTCTTCCTCTCCCGCTCCTACATGGGTGCCGCGATCCGGGCGATTAGCCAGGACCGGGAGATCATGATCCTGATGGGGGTAGATGCGAACCGGCTCTACGGCATTACATCTGCAATCGGTGGCGGACTAGCGGGCCTTGCGGCCTGCCTGCTGGCGCTGCAGTTCGATGTGCATCCGTTTGTCGGCATCAGCTTTGGGCCAATCGTCTTCATGGTGTGTGTAATGGGCGGCCTCGGCAATCTTGTTGGCGGGTTCATTGCGGCCTTTGTGTTTGCTGAATTGATCGCCATTGGCGGCTACTTTGCGGACCTTGAATGGGGCACGGTACTGGCGTTCTGTGTATTCGTGATCACGATGTTTATTAGGCCCGAAGGCCTGTTTGCGAGGAAGTCATGAGCCGTCTTCCGCTAATGCTGCTCGGCCTTGCCGGGTAGATCGCAGTGCCTTTCATCGGCGTGCCGCCATACTGGTTGCACATCATGATCATCATCTTGATCTGGTCTTTCGCTTATACAGGCTGGTCAGTTATGGGCCGGTTTGGCTTGGTCTCTTTGGGCCATGGTGCGTTCATGGGGATCGGCGCTTATGGCACTGCGCTGCTCTGGAACCATGCGGGCCTAACGCCTTGGGTAGGCATACCTGTATCCATGCTGCTCGCAGGTGGGTTCGCGCTGCTGATCGGATATCCTTGCTTTAAATACAAAATCGTCGGCCACTATTTTGCGCTGGTGACGTTGGCGCTTTCAGTCATCGTTGGCCAAGTCATTGTTGCGACACGCAAACATACCGGCGGCTCGCTCGGCTATACGCCGGAGCCCCATGGCGGGGAAGGCTTCTCAATCTATGCCCTCCAATTCCCAGAGAAAACGCACTTCTATCTAATCGCGCTCGCGGCTTGGGTGGTTGGCCTCGTGGTATGGCGGATGGTGGATAAATCTATGTCCCGCTATGCGCTTGAGGCCATCTCGGAGGACGAGGACGCATCGGCTGCAGTCGGCGTTCAAGTAACTCGAGAGAAGCTCAAGATCACAATGTTGAGCGCGGTCATGACCGCGTTCGCTGGTGCCATGTACTGCCAGTATCAGCTCTTTGTATCCCCAGACACTGTCGCAGGCGTTGGTATTTCACTGCAGATCGTCTTCGCCGTTGTCGCTGGTGGTATCTACACGCAATTCGGTCCAACGGTTGGCGCGATCATCACGATCATTCTGGCAGAAGTGTTGCGGATCAACATTGGTGAGCTTGAAGGCCTGCTGGGCTTCCGTCCATTTGGTCTCGACAACACGATCTACGGCATCATGCTGGTGCTCTTCATCATCTTTCTGCAGCGCGGGGTTCTGGGTTCTATCCAGGCACGCATGAACGGCGGCGCGAAAGCGTAACAGCAATAGACTTGACGCTTCCGTCTGGCGCCGCACATTGGGGCTATGGGTGATTCGGGTGGCAAAATCAAAGTAAAAAAGTCTGCGCCAGCACTGGGGTCGGCGGATGCAGCAGCTTCTGACGACAGCAGAGATGCGTCCAGCCGGATTGAAGACGGGGTTCAAGTCCTCCGTACAGCTATCAAAACATTGCCGAATGGTCCGGGCGTGTACCGCATGCTCGATGCACGTGGAACGGCGCTTTATGTCGGCAAAGCGCGGTCTCTGAAAAAGCGCGTGCCTTCTTACACCCGCATCAATCAGTTGCCGAACCGCCTCAAGCGTATGGTGTCTGAAACATCGTCCCTAGAGATCGTCACAACCCATACAGAAGTTGAGGCGCTACTGCTTGAAATCAATATGATCAAGCAACTACGGCCTCGCTATAACGTGCTGCTGCGTGACGATAAAAGCTTTCCCCATATCCTGATCGCGCGCGACCATGCTTATCCGCAGATTGTCAAGCATCGAGGCGCGCAGAAGCGGGAAGGGGATTATTTCGGCCCATTTGCCTCTGCCGGCGCGGTAAACCACACGCTGACAGCTTTGCAAAAAGCTTTTCTGCTGCGCTCATGCAATGACGCTGTATTCCGCGCACGTACGCGGCCATGTCTGCTCTATCAAATCAAACGCTGTGCAGCTCCCTGTGTGGAATATGTGTCGGCTGACGACTACGAACTTCTAGTGGCCGAAGCAAAGCGCTTCCTAACGGGCGATAGCCGCAACGTGCAGGATACGTTTGCCACCCGTATGAATGAAGCAGCGGAGGCCTTGGACTTCGAAATTGCTGCCACATACCGCGACCGTATCCGTGCGTTGGCCCATGTCTCCAGCCGCCAAGACATCAATGTTGAAGGGGTTGGCGATGCGGATGTATTTGCACTGGCCGAGCAGGGTGGGCAGACCTGCGTCCAGGCGATCTTCTTCCGAGGTGGCCAGAATTTTGGCGGTCGCGCCTATTTTCCAAGCCAGACTAGGGATCTCACGCCTAAAGCGGCCCTGGCAGCGTTTCTTGGTCAGTTCTATGGGGACCGTCCTCCACCGCCGCTCGTCCTCGTTTCCGAATTGCCTGATGAACTCGCGCTGCTAGAGGAAGCTCTGGCGTTGAAAGCTGATCGGCGGGTCTATGTGCGTGCACCACAGCGGGGCGGGAAGCGGCGTTTGCTTGATCATGCATTGACCAACGCGAAAGATGCGCTCGGTCGGAGGATGGCTGAAAGTGCGACCCACATTAAGCTCCTTGCCGGTGTGGCCGAAGCATTTGGCTTAGAAGCACCGCCGCAACGGATTGAGGTCTACGATAACTCCCACCTTGGCGGCACAAAGCCGGTGGGTGCCATGGTCGTCGCGGGGCCAGAAGGTTTTGAGAAGAATCAGTATCGGAAATTCAACATCCGTAGCGTCCAAGATGGGGATGATTACGCAATGATGCGCGAGGTTATGACCCGCCGCTTCAAGCGCGCCCAGGAGGCAGAAGCGAATGGTGAGGAGGTCGTGTGGCCTGATCTTCTGTTGATCGATGGCGGTAAGGGCCAGCTTTCAGCCGTATTGGAAGCTTTGCAGGACCTCGGCATTGAAGATTTGGCTGTGGTAGGCGTCGCCAAAGGACCAGACCGTGATGCCGGCCGGGAACGGTTTTTTAAACCGGGTGAGGAAGGCTTTCTGCTACCGGAGAACCATCCGGTGCTGCACTACCTGCAACGCCTTCGGGACGAATCCCATCGGTATGTTATTGGCGCCCAACGCCAGCGGCGGACGAAAGCAATCAGTGAAAATCCACTGGATGATGTCGCAGGCGTAGGCGCGGCCAGAAAGCGCGCGTTGCTTGCCCGGTTCGGCTCAGCCAAGGCTGTTGGCCGTGCTGGGCTAGAAGATTTGGAGACCACGCCGGGCATCAGCAAAGCCGTTGCCCAGCGGGTCTATGATCACTTCAACGGTTAGCGGAGTTGCATGACGCCAGCAACGAGCTGCTCCGCCGTCACCCGAACCTGATTTTCAAGGTCCGGCGCGTAGGAGATTGGGATGCGGGGTGCAGTTAGCCGCAGAGGCGGGCGTTGCA
>CAJXVF010000402.1 GCA_913060845.1 uncultured Alphaproteobacteria bacterium
CCCAGACGAGGCCGAACCTCCGCTAATCTAAGCCGCGAGTTGAGCCAAATGTTCTTATGACGGACAGACCTATCGATGCTAGGGAATATCTCGGCAAAGTGCTGGTCGGCGCATATCCGGACAGGTGAGGCCTATCAGCCTTGCCGTGCGGATGCAGATTGTGGAGCGTGGAAAATTTGGCCTGGATAAATTAGGTCTGGGTTGCGGATTTGGCCTGCATTCGCTGCGTAAATGACCGTATAGCGAACCCCGTCGCCATATGTCCGACGGGCGATGCGCCACAAGCTATTGCCCGGCTGCACGACGACCAAACGCCCACGCGGAAATTCCTTGACGAGGCCCATCGGCGCGAATGGCAAGCTGACACGAAGCAGCGGTGCGCTTGGAGTGCGGCCAGCAACTGAGCCAGTTTCCAGCTTACCGCCATCAGCAAGGTTCGCCGTGGCACCAATCCTGGCACCACCTGTTGCGGCACCTGGGGCCGTGTTCAGCATCCAATTGCCAGCGGCGTCCGCTTTAGCGGAACCAACGGCCTTGCCGTCTACATCAACACTAACATCTGCACCTGGTGGGGCTTTGCCCTGCACTGTCAAACGGCCTGCTTTATCATAATCGACCGTGCCGACCGTGAGCGCGCCATCCTGGGTACGAATGCGTTCGTTGGCAGCCTTCTCGGCATCGCCAGCCCGCATGTCGGCTTTCGCTAATTGCGTATTTGTTTCAGGTTTTGGCTGCTGCAACACCACTGTCGGTGTCCGCACAGCATCAGACTGCGCGACGACCAGTGGTGCAGCACCGGGCTTCTTGGAAACAATGAGAGTTTGCGGCGCAGCAGTCGTCACGCCATTTGCATTCGTCGCTTCTAGGCGGACTGTAGACTCGCCGTTTGGCAATGGGTTCTCAGGTAATATGACCCATGAGCCATCCGATCCAGCCGTTCCAACGCCAACGACCTGATTATCGCCAGAGCGCAGCACGACCCGCGTCCCAGGCTCAGCTTTGCCAGCGAATACAGCAGACCCATCTCGTTCGATCTGGACGACATCGAACGAGGCTTCAGGCTTTTTTGGCGGAGAACCCTCCGTAGACGCTGGCGCGGTCTTCATGTTCGACTGCGGCTGCACGGTCCTGCGAGATGGCGCATCTTTGCCATCCTGCGGGCCGCGCTGGAGCGGCTGACCAGCTGTCACTGCAGCTGCAGCGCTCATTGCCTGCTGGCCAACGCCTTTGCCGTCTCCGTCAGACTCTAAGCGCGCATCCTTATCGTTCTTCAGCTGAGGAGCCGGGGCGGGATTATCTGACTGGATGGCACGTTTGGCTGCATCCTTGGCGCGGTCATAGGCACCTTTCGCAGCGTCGCCTGCAGCTTTCGCACCTTGTTCCACCTCTTTGACGACAACCCCGCCAGCTTTCTCTGCAGCCGAAGCCGCCTCATTGAGCGCTGCCTTAGCCGCAGCCGCCTGTTTGGCAGCTTCTTCAGCGACAGCATCCGCGGCCGCTTTGGCATCCGCAGCTTTAGCGGCTTCAGCTTCCGCTGCTGCTGCAGCCGACTGAGCTGCTTTCTCAGCGTCTTCTTTTGCCTGCTCCATCGCTGACTTCTCAGCTGGTGCTGTCGGCGTACTGACACTTGCCGCAGGTTCCGGCTTCTCGCTGTCAAACGCGCCTAAGGCTGCTGCGAGTCCAAAACCCAACAGCAGCAAAATGATGATGATAATCCAACGCTTATTCACTCGAACGCTCCTTCGGCCTGCCAACAGCATGGGCTGCGGCAGATTTGCTGGCGCATTCATACTGTATTTGTCGCCCGGCTGGTATAGGTAAGCGGTTTGCGGATGGATTAGTCCGCTCATGGAGTGAATGTGATGGTTTCAATACCTTCTGTCTGCGTTTTCTGCGGATCCAAGATCGGCGCCGAGCCACGTTACAAAGCCGCTGCAATTGCGACCGGCACCGGCATTGCTGATCGCGGCTGGCGTTTGATTTATGGCGGCGGCGGTGTTGGCCTGATGAATGAGACGGCGGATGCTGCACTTGCAGGCGGTGCGCCTGTCATTGGTGTGATCCCCCAATTCCTTATGGAATTCGAGGCGGGCCACGGCGGGCTGACAGACCTGATCGTCACGGACGGCATGCATGACCGCAAACAGATCATGTTCAATCTGGCAGGCGCTTTCGTCATTCTGCCAGGTGGCGTTGGCACGCTCGACGAGACCATGGAAATCCTCACCTGGAAGCAACTTCAACGTCACTCGAAGCCCATCATCATCGTGAATGAAGGTGGCTACTGGACACCGATGCTGGAGATGATGGACAAAATCGTCGAAAGCGGATTCATGGGCCAAAACACGATTGAGCTACTGCAGATCGTCGATACTGTGCCCGAAGCCTTCGAATTGTTGGAAGAGACGTTCAAATAACCCCCATTCGAATTGCGTCCGGCCTAGACGGGCGTTAGGGTCCGGCGCAAATCCTACAGCCGGAGCCCCGCATCATGGCGCAGATCAAAGTCAAAAATCCCATCGTTGAATTAGACGGGGATGAAATGACCCGCATCATGTGGGTTTTCATCAAGAAGCAGCTGATCCTGCCGTATCTCGATGTTGATCTGAAATACTACGATCTCGGCATGCAGAGCCGTGACGATACGAATGATCAAATCACCATCGATAGTGCCAATGCCATCAAGGAATACGGCGTCGGCGTAAAATGCGCGACGATCACGCCTGATGAAGCTCGCGTTGAAGAATTCGGCCTGAAGGAAATGTGGCGCTCTCCCAACGGCACAATCCGCAATATCCTGGGTGGCACTGTATTCCGGGAGCCGATTATCTGCCGCAACGTGCCACGCCTTGTGCCCGGGTGGACCAAGCCCATCGTCATTGGCCGTCACGCGTTTGGCGATCAGTACCGTGCCACGGATTTCCTGGTTCCGGGTGCTGGTGAGCTGACAATGACGTTCAAACCGGCAGACGGCTCCGCCCCGATTGAACGCAAGGTGTTCGACTTCGAGGCAAGCGGCGTCGCCATGTCGATGTATAATCTGGATGAGTCCATCGTTGGGTTCGCACGGGCCTGCTTCAACTATGGCCTAGCCCGGAAATACCCGGTTTTCCTCTCCACCAAGAATACCATTCTGAAAAGCTATGACGGACGTTTCAAGGATATCTTCCAGGAGATCTATGACACGGAATTCAAAGACCGCTTCGACAAGCATGACCTCTACTACCAGCACCGTTTAATCGACGACATGGTGGCGTCCTGCATGAAGTGGGAAGGCGATTATGTCTGGGCGTGCAAGAACTACGATGGCGACGTGCAGTCCGACACTGTGGCGCAAGGCTTTGGCTCGCTCGGCCTAATGACCTCCGTTCTGCTGACGCCAGACGGCGACTGCGTGGAAGCAGAGGCGGCGCATGGCACTGTCACCCGCCATTACCGCGAGCATCAAAAAGGCCGCGCCACCTCAACCAATCCAATCGCCTCCATCTTCGCATGGAGCCAAGCGATTAAGTATCGCGGCAAGTTCGATGATACGCCTGATGTCGAGCAGTTTGGCGAAGCGCTGGAAGAAGTCTGCGTTGATACGGTTGAAGGCCTGTCTCTTATACACATCTGACGCTGCCGACGAATAGAGAGGTGTAGA
>CAJXVF010000403.1 GCA_913060845.1 uncultured Alphaproteobacteria bacterium
ATCTACACCTCTCTATTCGTCGGCAGCGTCAGATGTGTATAAGAGACAGCGTCTGGAGCGTGTGCCGAACCCACACCAGGACTCGCTCTATCTAGCGCGGTTCGTATGCCCGGAATTCACGTCACTCTGCCCGATGACAGGCCAGCCGGACTTCGCGCATCTAGTATTAGATTACGCGCCGGATGAATGGCTAATCGAAAGCAAATCCTGGAAGCTCTACCTCACCAGCTTCCGTAACCACGGCGCCTATCACGAGGACTGCACCATCGCCATCGCCAAGCGCGTGGTCGATGTCGCCGCCCCCAAATATCTCCGCATAGCAGGCTATTGGTACCCAAGAGGCGGCATCCCCATCGAAGTCTTCTGGCAAACAGGAACACCGCCCGAAGGCCTATGGCTGCCAGACCCAGGCGTCGCGCCCTACAGAGGCCGAGGCTAGAGGCATGCCTATTCGCGCAACATGGTCGACCCTGCCCGACGGCGCTAAAGGCATGTTGCTGATGTCTGCGGGCATTGGCGTCATCACGGTCAATGATGCGCTGATGAAATTGGCGAATGAAGGCCTGCCATTGGGGGAGACCCTGTTCATTCGCTCGCTGTTTGTGTGGGTGATGATCATCATCTTTGCTTGGCGAGCGGGCGGCGTTCGATCGCTTGCGGTGCATGACTGGCCGCGACAAGGGCTGCGCGGCGGATTTTTGATTATCTCTAGTTGGTGCTTCTTCTTTGGGCTGGCCGCCCTGCCTTTAGCAGAAGCGATTGCGATTGCATCTGTCGGGCCATTGTTTTTGACCATGCTGGCGGGGCCTTTACTGGGCGAAACTGTAGGCTGGCGGCGCTGGTCTGCAGTTGGCGTTGGGTTTGTGGGTGCGATGATCATTATCAGCCCCGGTGGGGCTGGGTTTCAGTGGGCTGCGCTCTTCCCGCTGACGGCGGCACTGCTGGGCGCAGGACGAGATATCGTGCAGCGGCAGATGTCTTTAGGCCGCGAAGGCACGGTCGCGATCCTTGCGGTTTCCACCACCATGGTTGGCCTTTCGGGCTTAGTAACGCTGCCCTTCGTATGGGTCACGCCAAGCTGGATGCAGGTCCTGCCAATCGCCGCTGCAGGGCTGCTGATGGGCACAGCGCATTATCTGATGATTGAGGCACTGCGCATGGCGGAGGCTGCGTCTATCGCACCGCTTCGCTATTCCAACTTTCTATGGGGTTCCCTTTGGGGCTTCTTGATTTGGGGCGTACTGCCGGAGCCAAATATCTGGCTTGGGGTTGCGATTATCGCGGCGTCAGGCCTGTATATCTTGCATCGAGAAACCATCCGACGCCGCGCACCCATCGCCCCCGTCGCGCCCAAGGAAGCGCCATGACTGGAATTCCAAACAGCCGTGAAGCCTTCTACGCCGATATCAAAACCCGCAATCTGGCCCCCCTATGGGAAAGCCTGCACAGCCTGATCACACCAACACCAAAAAGCAGATGTGAGCCCGCACTCTGGCGTTATAACGATATCAGGGGTGATGTGCTGAAGTCCGGCGAGCTCATCACCGCCAAGGAAGCCGAGCGCCGCGTGCTTATTATGGAAAACCCTGGCATGCCGGGTGAAGCCCGGATCACCACCGCCTTATATGCCGGGCTGCAGTTGATCCTGCCCGGTGAAGTCGCCCCCGCGCACCGGCATACCCAATCCGCGCTCCGGTTTGTGGTAGAGGGCGAAGGTGCCTATACGGCAGTCAATGGTGAACGGACGACCATGCATGAGGGCGACTTCATCATCACCCCCTCCTGGACCTGGCACGACCACGGCAATGACGGTGACGCGCCGATGGTCTGGCTCGACGGCTTGGATATCCCGGTGCTACAGTTTCTGGACGCCTCATTCGTTGAACAATGGCCCGATGACTCGCAACCCGTTACCCGCCCCGAAGGCGATAGTCTTGCGCGCTATGGTAAGGGCCTGCTGCCGGTGGACCATGACCAGCGCGTCCATACTAGCCTCGTATTCAACTACCCCTTCGCCCGCACTCGCGAGGCCCTGGCGACGATTGGTCGGACCCAGGATTGGGATGCCTGCCATGGTGCCAAGCTCCGTTACGTAAACCCGGAAACCGGTGATCACGCCATGAACACCATCGCTGCCTTCATGCAATTGCTGCCCAAAGGCTTTAGCGGCAAGACATACCGCTCCACCGACGCGACGGTGTTCTGCGCTGTCGAAGGTGCGGGCGAGACTGCGATTGGCGATCAGACCTTCAAATGGGGCCCGCGCGATACTTTTGTTGCCCCATCCTGGGCGCCGATCAGCCATAAGAGCCTGGATGGCGAAGCCGTGCTGTTCAGCTTCTCCGACGGTCCATGCAACAAAAGCTTGGCCTATGGCGGGAGAAGCGCGGGTCGTAGATTGTTTGCGCCCGCGAACGCCCCATATCCAGATCACATGACGGAGTAGACGATGCTCGACGACCTTGCCTTCACTGGCCTTAAAGTTCTGGACATGGCGCAAGGCGTCGCTGGTCCCCATTGCGGAATGCTGTTGGCGCAGCATGGTGCTGAAGTCATCAAGGTCGAGCCGCTGGGCGGCGATTGGGGCCGCCAGCTGGGCAAGCGCTATGGCGACTTTTCCGCGTTCGGCGCTGTTTATAACCGCGGCAAGAAATCCGTGGCGCTGGATTTGAAGGCAGAGGCAGGGCTTGCCGTCGCAAAGCAGCTCGCAGCAGAAGCGGATGTTATCCTGGAAAGCTTTCGTCCAGGCGTGATGGCGCGCTTTAACTTGGACTATGAAACCGTCGCAAAGACCAATCCGAGCGTGGTGTATCTGTCTGTCAGTGGATATGGGCAGGACGGCCCATACTCAAAGCAGCCGGTTACTGATTCCGTTATGCAGGCTTTTTCCGGGTTAATGAGCGTCAACCAAGATCACCGGGGCGTCCCGCAGCGGATCCAGGTGATTGCGATTGATATTTTGACCGGGCTTTATGGCTTCCAGGCAGTGGCACCTGCGCTGTATCGCCGTGTGCGCACTGGGCTTGGCGCGCATTTGGATGTCAGCCTGATGCAATCCACGCTGGCCTTCCTCTCCGCCAAAATGATTGAGAACCATCTGGAGGGCGAGAACGCCACCAATTTCGGCGCGCCCGTTGGGACATTTGAGACCGCAGACGGCTTTCTGAACTTGAACGCCCGCCGGGATACGCATTTCCGTGCGCTCTGCAAGTTGCTTGGCCGGGATGAGTTGGCAGACGACCCGCGCTTCATCGATAGTGACGCCCGTACCGCCAATGCGGCCGAAGTCGAAGCCTTTGTTCGCCCAGTAGTCAAACTTCGCAGCACCGCCGAATGGCTAGCGGATTTTGAAGCGCACGACATTCTAGCAGGCCGCGTCAACGCCTTCCCAGACATCCTAACCGATCCCCATGTCGAAGCCCGCGAAGCTGTGCGTTGGTTGGAGCATACCGCCATGGGGCCAATCCCAATGCCGGTCATCCCCGGCGCGCCACTGTTTGAGCAGGCGGACCCGCACGCCCATGCGCCGGAGCTTGGCGCCCACACGCGCGAAGTACTAACCAGCCTTGGCTTATCGCCTGACTCTGTCTCTTATACACATCTGACGCTGCCGACGAATAGAGAGGTGTAGAT
>CAJXVF010000404.1 GCA_913060845.1 uncultured Alphaproteobacteria bacterium
TGGGCTCGGAGATGTGTATAAGAGACAGCGCTCCAACAAACGCGAGCGCGCTGAACTCATACGGCAATACCCTCACCCGCCAATCCCGATTTGCTGAAGCTGCGGATGCATATGCGCGCGCGATCAAACAAAACCCCAAAATGCTCAGCGCCCGCGTCAGCCGATTACAAACACTTCTGAAATTAGACCGCATGGACGATGTTCAAGCGGAGATGGATGCAATCGCCGCACAGATGGGCGGCCACATTGCAAAGACACAGGCTGACAAGGCGAATGAAGAACACATTGGCATGGCTATGGCCTCAGGTATCGGTGACGCCGTTAATCCAGATGCAGTGCTTGCCATGGCGCTGGATGCGATCGGCCTACACGAGCAAGCCGTTGAACCGGCCCTCCGCGCAATCGAGTCTGCGCCCGATGACCCTTACGGATGGTCGGCGCTTGGCGTCACGTATTTCCGCTTAGGCAAGCACGAAGAATCCATTGAGCCACTGCAGCGCGCCCTTGAAATTCGCCCGAAGTGGGCTGAAATTCGCGGCACCCTAGGCAACGTCCTGATGGCGGTTGGCAGACACCCAGAATCCATCATTGAGCTAGAGCGCGGCGTCGAAGATGCTCCTAAAATGGCCTCGCTCTGGGCTAGCTTGGGCGCAGCGAAGCGTGAACTTCGAGAGCTTGAAGCATCCGAAGCCGCATTCGCAGAAGCTGATCGACTGGCACCAGAGGGTGCCAAATACGGTCTTAGCTTGGCACTCACCCAAGTTCGACAGAAGAAGTTGGAAGAAGGCTGGCGCAATTACGAACGCCGCTGGCAGACCCTCGCCTTCCTAGACCAAACCCGGCCACATAAGCACCCACGCTGGGATGGTTCGGACCTCCGGGGCAAGAAAATCCTCGTCTATGCAGAACAAGGCGTTGGCGACGAAATCATGTTTGCTGGCTACCTGCAGGCCCTCATAGACCAGGGTGCAGCGGTATTCCTTGAACTCACCAACCGACTTGCGGCTTTGATGCAACGTTCACTCCCCGGCATTCAAGTCGGTGTAAGCCAGAACCCACCGCTATCAGCGTTCAGTTCGCCGGACTTCGATTGGCAGATTCCAGGCGGCGCCCTTCCCTCATTCTTGACGCCCACCTTTGAGGATTTCCGTCCGCGAGGGGCCTATCTAAAAGCAGACCCAGCCGAAGTCGAAACTTTGCGCGCGCGCTATAAAGCGAGCGCCCCCGGTGAAGCACCGCCGCTTGTTGTCGGTATATCCTTGCGCAGCGGCAATCCAACGGGCGGCAAACGACGCAGCGCATCGCTAGAACAATGGGCACCGATTTTGCAAACGCCGGGCGTACGCTTCGTCAACCTGCAATACGGCGAATGCGAGCAGGAAATCGCTGAAGCGCGCGCTACGTTCGGTGCCGATATCATCGAAGACCCTGCGGTTGATTCCAGCGGCATGCTCGATATGTTTGCCGCCCAAGTTCGCGCGATGGATCTTGTCGTCTCAATCGATAATTCTACCGTTCATTTCGCTGGTGCTCTTGGTGTGCCCACATTCATGATGCTGAACTATGAGCCTGATTGGCGGTGGTTTGGCGGCGACGAAGGCAATCCCTGGTACGAATCTGTCGCTCATGTACGCCAGCAAGACTTCGATGACTGGGAGCCCGTCATTGAAGCTGCGGCTGCAGTCGTAGCCGAAGCCGCCAACACAGGTGCCGTTCCCGCATCGTCCCATCCCTTGTATCCAGCGATGGTCAATCATGGCGCCAAGCCGAAAGCCTTGCTCGCGAATGATACGACGGCTTGGTATCACTGGGGCTGCACAGCGACGAGCTTAGCCATTCGTGACCAGATCCGCGCCAGTGGATACGACCTGGCCGCGACGCCAATCCGCTCGATCTATATGGCGCGGCCGGCACCGCTCACGCTTCAGGATTTCGACAACCCAGCATTCTTTGACGCGTTCACTGCCGCCAACCCACATCTCATGCGTCAAGCCGTTGATGCAGACCTCCTCGTCGTCAATGGCGAAGGGACGTTGCATGGCGTTAGCGATAATGTGCGGGGCCTTTTGTATTTCGCCTATGCGGCCGCACAGCGGCTCGGCAAGCGCGTACAAATCATCAACCACTCCTGCTATCCAGAAGATAGGGCGACGCTGACAGACCCCGTCGCCAACGGCCTCTAAAAACGTGTGTATGAGACACTGGAATACGCAGCATTCCGTGAACACATCAGCTATGGCTTGATGCGCCAGATCGGGATTGAAGGCGCGTTGGCGTTCGACAGCCTGCCGCTAACAGCGAAAGCCATGGCCGACGAGCTGCCGAAAACACGTGAACGCCGCGTCGTCATCGCCGGTTCGGCCAGCGCTGATGACCGAGCCGCAGCAGCATTTGCTGAATACGCACGTTGGGCCGCATCAGAGGGCTGGGACGTTGCAGTGCTGACGGGTGCGCGGGCGTTTCCTGCAGGCGACGAGGCCGCATTCACCCGCGCCCTCACCCGCTATGGGCTTCCTGCTGGCGCGGAGATCGTACAGGCGCAAAGCCTGCAGCAATGGCTTGGTGAGATCGCACGGGCCGGAATCGTCACGACCGGGCGGTTCCATCACTCAATCGCAGCTTTTGCAACGGGCGCGCCGTTCGTCGCGGCTTCATCCAATACCGCGAAAACCAACGCTATCATGCAGCTTCTGGAAAAACCGGAACCCTTGCCTATCCACGCGCCTGACTTAGCCGCCCGGTTAATCGAAGCGCATCATTCAGCGCTGGATACCCAGGAACATCCGTCAGAACACGCGGCACGGCTGGAAGCCGTTATCACCTTGGCGCAGGAAAATTACGCGGCACTCTAGGCCTGCTCTTCAAGGCCGTCGCGAAAGCGTTTCCAGTTCTTCTGGTAGGAGTCTGCGTTCTTCAGCAGGCTGGCCGCTTCTTCCGGCGTGAATGTCCGCACGACCTTGCCAGGAGCGCCCATAACCAGGGAATAGTCTGGAATCTCTTTGCCTTCAGTGATCAAGGCCTTGGCACCGATAAGGCAGCCTTTGCCGATCTTGGCGCCATTCAGAACGACGGACCCGATGCCGATCAGCGAACCTTCGCCGATGGTGCAGCCATGTAGCATCACCATATGGCCAATGGTTACGTTTTTGCCGATCTCCATCGGATAGCCAGAGTCCGTGTGCAGAACAGAACCATCCTGGATATTGGCGCCCTCGCCCACGGTGATGAGATCGTTATCGCCACGAATAACCGCCCCCCACCAAACGCTGGCATTCTTTTCCAGTTTTACATTCCCCATCACGGACGCTGTGGGCGCAACCCAGCTTTCCGGGTGCGCATCTACCTTCTGGCCATCGAGCGAATACATCATGTCGCGAAACTTCCTTCATGAGAGCAATACTGATTGCCCCCACAGTAACGCCCCGTGCGCTTGATGGCGATGCAGCATGTGCTATCTGCAAGCACTGGTCATTGCAGTGCTGCCGACGCGAGGTAGGCTGCGCCATATCCAGGGAAGAAAACACATGTTCCATAAAGGCCAGCGCGCGCTGCAGGATAAGTATGGCGGCCGGAAAGTGGCGGACAAGATCTGTCTCTTATACACATCTGACGCTGCCGACGAATAGAGAGG
>CAJXVF010000405.1 GCA_913060845.1 uncultured Alphaproteobacteria bacterium
GCCACGCGCTTGCCCTTAAGGGCCGCGAAATCAATCGCTTCCGATGTCGTTGCCCAGAGGCTGCGGGGGATATTTGCAAGCATGTCAGGCATTGCGGCACCACCAAGCGCCGCCATCCCCGTCGCCAGCACCACCTGCCGAGCGCGGATTTGGCTACCATCTGCGAACGTGGCCGTGATGCTTTGGGCGTCACCGTTTAGGTTCGTCATTTGGCGTTCAGGTTCAACAACAATGCCCGTCGCCGTGCGGAACCAGTACAGATAGTCCGCCCAATGGCCGGTTGGGATTAGCCCAAGCGCATCGTGATCCGCCTGGCTGTAACGGGCAGCGTGCCAGCTTTGATATGTGAGGTCCGGCAGCCCAAGCTCTGGCCCCGGCGCGTGCTTTGGTGAGCGGAGTGTCGGCATCCGCGCAAACGTGCGCCACGGTCCCTCCTCCCCCACAGCATCAGCACTGACAACGCGGATATTGGCCACGCCAACCCGCAGCAGCCCAAACGCAGCCGCCAGCCCAGACTGCCCAGTACCGACGATCAGCACATCTGTATCGATGCCCGGCGGTATTTGCGGCCACGGCTTCAGCGGCTCACCCAGTTTGGCAAGTGACGCCTGAACCCGCGCCGTCAGCTCATCCAGGCTCATCGCGCAGATTTACGCGCTAGGTAAGCCGCAGCAAGGTGGGCCTTCGTCATGTCGTTGAAGCCTTTGAACTTCATGTTCGTACCGGGGGCGTAGGCTTTGGGGTCATTGATGAAGGTCGCGATCCGCTCCTCTGTCCACACACCACCAAGCGCTTTCAGTGGTTCAGAATACTTGTACCTGTCAGCACTCGCGACCGGGCGCCCGACAATGCCGACAAGATGCGGCCCAAACTTCCGCTTCTTCCGCCGCAAATCGTGGCAAGCCTTGCACGGCTTAGTAAGCGCCCGCCCTTCCCGCCGCGCATCACGGTCTTCCGCGAAGGCAGGTGCCATTTGTCCTGTCACGCCAATGCAAAGCGCGCTGATTAAGAAAAGTACGCCCGGTTTCATCACCCCTGCTCCAACAGAATGCGGCAGAGGGCCTCTGGCTCCGTCACCATGGCGTCATGGCCGGTTTCCATTTCCAAGGCGTTCCATCCGACTGCGACGGCAGCATCGTAGAATTGGCGCATATAAGGCAATGGCGGGTTTGTGCAGAGAATATAGAGCCGCCTTGCAATCCTGGCGGCTGGCGGATCAGACAGAGTGATCTTCTGGGTAAACGTAGCGAAAGGCTGTGGCGTGCATTTGCTATCGACCCAGGCTTGGTCCGCTTTATCCGTCACACCGTAATACTCGGCGGAATTGGTGGGCAGCGTCCAGCCGTTGCTGGATGCCGTCCGATCAATCATCCCTTGGCGGCGCTCTTGTGGTTGGACGTCCAGCATGGATTGGCCGGATGTTGGCACAACGGCATCCAGGTAGACGATTGATCCAATGCGGTCAGCCACCCGGTCCGCGACGCCGGTAACGACGCCGCCGCCGTACGAGTGTCCGACCAGCACCACATCCCGCAAATTTTCCCATTCCAGAACGCTCATGACATCCTGAATATGGGTGCTGAGATTGACCTCCGGCGTCAGCAAATGCAGCCGCTCGCCAAGGCCGGTCAATGTGGGCGTGAAGACGGTATGACCCGCAGCGCGCAGAATGTCCGCGACAGGGCGCCAGCACCAGCCGCCGTGAAAAGCGCCATGTACCAGCACGAAGGTTTTGGGATTGCTGTTTTCAGGCTGGCTCATAGGCGCTTCGCTCCATTGCACTAATCGGTAGATATGCGGATGATCTTAAACAACTCATTGCCTGCGTGACATCCGTTACGAAAATCCATGCTTTCCAGCAGGCGGAAAGCAATCTCAAGCCTATCGCTTCGCAGCGAGAGGCTGTTATCGTGCAGTCGGACATAAACAATTAGGGGGCGGGCGCATTCAAGCCCGGCGGGAATACATGGAAAAAAAATATAGCCGCGAACACTCGGCCATGGATTTGGAAGCGCTGCGCATGCACGCAGCCTACCCGCCTGGCAAAGTAGCGCTTGCAGCGACGAAGCCGGTCACGACGCAATACCAGCTTAGCCTAGCCTATTCCCCCGGCGTCGCCGCCCCCTGCCTTGAAATCGCAGACGATGAAAATGCGGCCTACGATTATACGGCCAAAGGCAACACAGTCGCGGTTATCTCCAACGGTTCCGCTGTACTGGGCCTTGGTGATCTCGGCGCACTCGGGTCCAAGCCAGTCATGGAAGGCAAGGCGGTTCTGTTTAAGCGCTTTGCCGACATTGACGGCGTCGATATCGAGCTCGACACCTATGATCCCGACGAGATCATCCAGTGCGTCAAGATCATGTCCAAGACATGGGGCGGCATTAATCTGGAAGACATCAAGGCGCCAGAATGCTTCATCATTGAGCAGCGTCTGCGTGAAATCTGCGACGTGCCTGTGTTCCATGACGACCAGCACGGCACCGCGATCATCGCCGCCGCCGGCCTCGTCAATGCAATGCTGATGACGAACCGCAAGCTTGAGGACGTGAAGATCGTCGTCAACGGCGCTGGCGCCGCTGCGATTTCCTGCGTCGAGCTGATCAAGCGCTTCGGCGCGAAGAACGAAAACGTCACCCTCTGCGACAGCCGCGGCGCGATCTACAAAGGCCGCGAAGATGGCATGAACCAGTGGAAGTCCGGCCACGCTGTTGAAACGGACGCCCGTACCCTCGCCGATGCAGTCAAGGGTGCGGATGTGTTCCTTGGCGTTTCCGTCCGTGACTCCCTAACGCCTGAAATGCTGCTCAGCATGGGGCCGAACCCAGTCGTATTCGCACTCGCCAACCCGAACCCGGAAATTGATCCAGCACTCGCCTTGGCGACCCGTGATGACGTGATTATCGCAACGGGCCGGTCGGATTATCCGAACCAGGTGAACAACGTTCTTGGCTTCCCATATTTGTTCCGTGGCGCGCTTGATGTGCGTGCCCGCGCGATCAATGACGAAATGAAGCTTGCAGCCGCTGAAGCGCTTGCAGAACTTGCTCGTGAAGATGTGCCTGATGAAGTAGCCGAAGCCTATCAGGGCCGCCGCCTTGCTTTCGGGCCAGAATACATCATCCCAACGCCATTCGATCCGCGCTTGATCACGGCAATCCCTATCGCAGTTGCCAAAGCGGCCGTTGCGACGGGCGTCGCGCGTAAGCCGATTGAAGATTGGGAGGCATACCGCCGTGAGTTGGCCGCGCGTCTTGATCCGACGTTGGCTTCCATGTCTCGCGTGTTCTCCACCGTCAAATCGAACCCCAAGCGTGTGGTGTTCGCAGAAGGCGAAGAAGAGCGCACGATCCGCGCGGCAATCGCGTTCAAGGATCAGGGTCTTGGCACGCCCATCTTGATTGGTCGCGAAGAAATCGTACGCGATGCAATGAAAGCCGCAGGACGGGAAGACCCGGACATTGAAGTTCATAACGCTGCCCGCTCCGCGCATAACCCGGCTTATACTGAATACCTTTACAATCGGATGCGCCGTAAAGGCATGCTGGAGCGGGATTGCCAACGTTTGGTGAACCAGAACCTGTCTCTTATACACATCTGACGCTGCC
>CAJXVF010000406.1 GCA_913060845.1 uncultured Alphaproteobacteria bacterium
CGAGATGTAGAGAGGTCTCGTGGGCTCGGAGATGTGTATAAGAGACAGGCTTGAAGGAACTTGGATGGCGCCCATGCTGGCATCCGTACAGAGCATCAAAGCGGCGATGGCAGAGCATGACGAACTCGCCGCCCAGATAACTGCCCTCGATACGCTGGAGCGCCGCATTACCGGCATGGGAGATAATCAGGCAGCCTTGCAGGAAGGCCTCAGCCGCATCTACAGCGCATTGAATAAAAGTATCGCAGGCCTTGACTCGCTAGACGCCTACAATGCCCTCCAAACCCGCGTGAAAGAAGCCGAGACACAGGACGCAGATCGCATTCGACTGCAAGAAGATATCGACACAGCAACGACCCGCCGCCGATCCCTTGAAGTGCGTATGAAGGCGCATCATCAGGATATAGCAGCCACTTTGAAATCAATTGATGCCAATGACTTACTCAGCGCGTCTCAAGTCCTATCTGAGTTTCAAAGCCGCACCCAGCTGCGCGAGAAATCCAGCCAAGCTGCACGCGCTATCCTGGACCGCGTCGGCGGGGATGATATTGCTGGTGCTGTTGCATCCCTCGACAGTTTAGACCGCAGCACGCTTGCCGCTGACCTTGAATCCGCTGACGCGCGCGTCCAAACCGCAAAAGCCGAGACGCTGCAATCCTATACAGCCAACCGGGATGCTGAACGCGCCCTGGAACAGATCGGCGGTGATGCGGCCGCAGCAGAGATCACTCAGCGCCGCCAGACCGTGATAGAGGAAATCGCCGACGGTGCCCGCCGCTACCTTCGCCTGAAGCTGGGCGCTATGGCAGCGTCAGAGGCGCTTGAGCAATACCGTGCCAGCCACCAGAGCGGCATGCTCACCGGCGCATCCACGGCGTTTGCCCAGATAACGCGCGGTGCCTATTCCAGTCTCAAAACCCAGGCCGGCGGCAAGGGTGAGGAGTTGATCGCAGTCACCGCCAGCGGTGCATCCCGTCTGGATGATAAATCCATGTCTACCGGCACCCGGGCCCAGCTTTATCTGGCGCTTCGGATCGCGGCTTACCATGAGTTCGCTGCCCGTCAGGCCCCGCCCCCATTCGTGGCGGATGATATCTTTGAGACATTTGACGATGGCCGTGCCGAGGTCACATTCGAGCTTCTTGGCAAAATGGCGGAAACTGGTCAGGTCATTTACTTCACCCATCACCAGCACCTGAAGCCCATTGCAGAACGAGCCGTGCCCGGTGCGCGCTGGCTGGACCTGACAACTCTGCTCTAGCTCCAGGTTGCGCCTGACTTGCGGCCTAGGCCTGCTTGGCGCCAGAATTACTGCAATCATAGAAAACCGCCCAGGAGGAAGCCCCATGGAAGTCGGCGTTTCACTGAATATGTTGCAGCAGGAGGGGCGGTCTGACGCCTCTGTAATGCAGAACCATCTAGCGATTGGGGACTTGGTGGAGCCGCTTGGTTTCGATTCCATCTTCGCCCTGGAACATCATTTCACGGGCTATTCTATGTCGCCCCAGCCAACGCAAACACTGGCCTACTTTGCGGGGCGCACAAAGCGCGTGAAGCTTGGAACGGCGGTCATTGTGCTGCCATGGCATGACCCTGTGCGCGTAGCCGAAATGATCGCGCACCTGGACATCCTTTGCGGTGGGCGCTGCCTGTTCGGCTTTGGTCGGGGTGCGGCGCGCACCGAATACGCAGGCTTCCGCGTACCAATGGATGAAGCCCGCCCGCGCTTTGCAGAGGCCGCAGAAGTGGTCATGAAGGCGCTTGCGAATGTTGTGTTTGAGCACGACGGCGAGTTTTTCAAGATCCCAAAAATGTCGATCCGCCCACGGCCAATCTCCAAGCCAGAAACGCGCTTCTATGCGTCATCGGTCAGTCCGGAATCTGCGGAACTGATTGCCAAGATGGGCTTTGGCATGCTGGTGATCATGCAGAACGAGTGGTCTAAAGCGGCGGAGGACGTTGTGAAATTTCGGGAAATGACAGCCAGTGTTGGCCACACGCCGCGCCCGCCTATCGTTTCCACCAACATCTCCTGCGCGGAAAGCCGGGATGAGGCGACGGATCTGGCGGCGGAATACCTTGGTAATAAGTGGGACTCGATTGAGAACCACTACAAGTTCTCAGACGGCGAGTTGGCCAACGTGAAGGGCTATGAATCCTACGGCAAAATGGCGAAGACCTATTCCAAAATGAAAGACCCGGGCTTCCGCAAATCCGCCAATGAATTCTATGTGTCTATCCAGGTAGCGGGCACACCGAAGGACTGCATTGAGCAGATCGCAGAGCTTCGCCGCTTGACCGGCACGGAGCATCTGGTCGGCGAATTCTCATTCGGCGGCATGCCGCACGAACGGGCCGAGCGGAACCTCCGCCTATTTGCCGAAAAAGCGCTTCCGACGCTGAAGCATGACCCATCTTTCTGCGTACCGATTACGCCCGCCGGTGAGCTAGACACATCAGAACCCGGGCACGAAGACGTGTTCGCACCCGCTTGATCTAAGGAAAACACACAAATGGCTGTCGAGATCAAAGAACTAACCCCGGGCTTTGTGGGCGAAGTATCCGGCGTGGACCTAACCAAAGCGCTGACACCGGATGAAGCCGCGACAATTGAAGACGGCATGGACCGGCTGGCGGTCCTCGTGTTCCATGACCAGCACATCACGGATGAGCAGCAGTTAGCGTTCAGCCTGAACTTCGGCAAATTGGAACGCCCGGATAAGAAGTCTAACATTACCCAAGCGAAGGATCGCCGCCTGAGTGAAGATATGGCGGATATTTCTAATCTGGATAAGGACAATAACCTGCATGGCCGGAGCGACCGGCAGCGATTGTTCAATCTTGGCAATAGGCTCTGGCACTCGGATAGCTCGTTCCGTGCCACGCCTTCGAAGTTTTCACTGCTATCTGGGCGCATCGTCCCGGCAACTGGCGGCAACACTGAATTTGCCGATATGCGCCAAGCCTATGACGCCTTGGACGACGCAATGAAAGCCGAAATCGAGGATATGATCTGCGAGCATTCACTGCTGCATTCGCGCGGATCGCTTGGGTTTGATGATGATTTAACCGAGGCCGAGAAGCAGGGCTTCGCGCCTGTACGGCAAAGCCTAGTGCGGATTCAGCCGAATACTGGTCGCAAGTCCCTTTATCTTTCCGCCCATGCAGGCAAAATTTTGGGCATGCCGACGCCAGAAGGTCGGATGGTGCTGCGCGAGCTAAATGAGCATGCCACAGCACGGCAGTTCGTCTACGCCCATGAATGGCGTGCTGGCGATCTTGTGATGTGGGATAACCGCCAAACCATGCATCGCGCACGCCCCTTCAACGACACGAAGGATGTCCGCGATATGCGCCGCACCACCATCGCCGGTGAAGCAATGACGGCAGTGCAAGCGGATGCTGAGGCAGCTTAGGCGATCTGCTTGGCTACAGACGTTCTCTTAGTGGCAACGCCCCCCTCACCCTGTCCCTCTCCCCCCCGTTGGGGAGAGAGGAGAATGCGCGGCGGCGCTTCTATTGAGACTCCTCGCCCCCCAACGGGGGGAGAGGTTGGGTGAGGGGGAAGCCCGCCCCAATCGCGTTCGATCAAATTGG
>CAJXVF010000407.1 GCA_913060845.1 uncultured Alphaproteobacteria bacterium
CTGCAGCGGCTTTATCAGCACGCGCCTGCAGAATTTCGAAGGCGCTCTCCCGGTCCACCTCTTTCTCGTAGCGACCTGCGACGGGGCTCGCGTCCATCACCTTCTTGCGCTCACTTTCCGTCGCCGGGCCCAGACGGGATGTCGGTGGGCGGATCAGCGTGCGCTCGACAATGCCGGGCCTGCCTTTCGCGTCCAGGAATGACGTCAACGCCTCACCAACGCCAAGCTCTTTGATCACTTCAGCGGCGTCAAAAGCTGGGTTCTGACGGAAGGTGTTTGCTGCTGCTTTCACTGCCCGCTCATCGCGTGGAGTAAATGCCCGCAACGCATGCTGCACCCGATTACCAAGCTGACCCAGCACATCGTCCGGTACATCAGATGGGCTTTGCGTCACGAAATAGACACCGACGCCCTTAGAGCGGATCAGCCGAACCACTTGCTCAATCTTATCTACAAGGGCTTTCGGCGCGTCTTCAAACAGCAGATGCGCTTCATCGAAGAAGAAAACCAGCTCCGGCTGGTCTGGATCGCCGATTTCCGGCAATTCCTCAAACAGTTCTGCTAGCAGCCAGAGCAAGAATGTGGCGTATAACTTCGGCGATTGCATCAACTCGTTCGCCGCTAGGACATTAACGACGCCGCGCCCATTCCGGTCCGTCCGCATCAAGTCCATAAGATCAAGTGCAGGCTCGCCGAAGAACTTTTCGCCATCCTGACGCTGCAATTCCAGCAACCGCCGTTGAATGGCACCTACCGATGCGGTCGATACATTGCCATATGCAGCACCGATTTCTTTCCGCCGCTCCGCAAGATCAATCAGGAGTGCGCGGAGGTATTTCAGGTCGAGCAGCAGCATGCCCTCGTCATCCGCCACCTGAAACGCGATGGTGAGCACGCCCTCTTGGGTGTCATTCAGACCAAGGATACGGGCCAGCAAGAGCGGCCCCATTTCGGAAATTGTTGTGCGGATTGGGTGGCCCTGGCGGCCAAACAGGTCCCAGAAAATAACTGGCGGCGCTTCGTACTCGTAATCCTCAAGCCCGATCAGGCCTGCGCATTTCGCCAAAAAATCTTCGGCTCGCCAGGTTGGCTGAGGCCGGAAAGATCGCCTTTCACATCAGCCAAAAATACCGGTGTCCCAGCACGACTGAAGGCTTCTGCCAAATTTTGAAGGGTGACTATTTTACCGGTGCCGGTGGCGCCAGCGATGAGGCCATGACGGTTGGCGCGTTTTAGTGTCAGAAATTGCGGACCAGCACCGCCGTCATTCGCGCCAATGAAAATGCCGTCCTGGGTATCTTTCGCCATGACCTATTACCTGCTCCGCCTACCAATACAGCAGGTCATAGCGAATCCTGCGGCGGGCGGGAAGGTATCTCGGAAATTCAGGGGGCTATTCAGCGGCCTTCGCGGCAAGCTCGTCTATCGTTACGGCGCAAAGCAGGAAGTCTGCCTCATTCTCTTCAGCGGTACGAGCGACTGGTAGGAAGACAATCTTAAGCGAACTATCAGACCCATTGTTTGGCGTGAAGTCAGCCATATGCGGCGCTTTAAATGTGCTGGCAATATCGAGCCCGTTCCGCCATGGATCAATGTGTGCGTCATTTTTGAATTCAGATAGTCGGCGGCCCATCAGGTCCGCGCCAAGCAAAGATGCGGCGGCCTCACCAGCGATGCGATGAAGATAGTCGCGGCCCCCATCTAGCACCTCGACGAGTACGAGGTTGGCCAATAGATCAGCGAGTTCTACCGGATCGATCGAGCGGCGCGTGGGCAATTTACGCCCGTCGCGCTGACTACTCCAGTATTCGACCGTTCGTTGAATGATGTCCAGACGCATTGTGTCCACCCCTTGCTGCATTTGAGCAACTTACAGGGCCATCCTGGCGTCCGGCAGGTTCGCATTTGGCGTAAATCCAATGTAAACAAAGTGCAAAGCGCGGCTGAACCCTTCTTGAGCTCAGCCGCGCAATACCTACGCCATACAGCGTATTTTAGGCTTATTAGACGCTATAATACATCTGGAATTCAATCGGATGCGGCGCTTGTTCAAACGCATGCACATCGCGCCATTTGAGTTCCATATAGCCTTCGATCATGTCCTGCGTGAAGACATCGCCTTGCATCAGGAAGTCCATGTCTGCACCGAGGGAGTCCAGCGCTTCTCGAAGCGAACCACAAACTGTCGGCACGCCCTGGAGTTCTTCTGGGGGCAGATCGTAGAGGTTCTTATCCATCGGGTCGCCCGGGTGGATCTTGTTGCGAATACCATCAAGCCCGGCCATCAGCATGGCAGAGAACGCCAGATATGGGTTGGCTGAGGGGTCCGGGAAGCGAACTTCGACGCGCTTGCCCTTAGGGTTCGTCACAAACGGGATACGGCAAGATGCTGAGCGATTGCGGGACGAGTACGCCAACAGCACAGGTGCTTCAAACCCTGGAACCAAACGCTTGTAGCTGTTGGTCGAGGGGTTCGTGAACGCGTTCAACGCCTTCGCATGCTTGATGATGCCGCCGATATAGAACAAGCAGTTCTCAGACAGATCAGCATAACCATTGCCGGCGAAAGTCGGCTTACCGTCTTTCCAGATGGACTGGTGAACGTGCATGCCAGAACCATTGTCGCCAGAAATTGGCTTCGGCATGAACGTTGCCGATTTGCCGTAAGAGTGAGCAACCTGCTGCACAACATACTTGTAAGTCTGGAGATCATCAGCAGCGCGGAGCAGCGTGTTGAACTTCACGCCAAGCTCATGCTGGGATGGTGCGACTTCGTGGTGGTGCTTTTCGACCTCAATACCCATCTGCGCCATGATCGTGACCATTTCGGCACGGATATCGCTTGCCGGATCGACCGGCTGTACTGGCACATAACCGCCTTTGGGGCCTGGGCGATGGCCAGGGTTACCGTCTTCATACTCACGGTTGGAGTTATAAGGGCCTTCAGCGCTGTCCAGCTTGTAGGAGGCCGTGTGGCCCTGAACCTCGAAGCGCACATCGTCGAACATGAAGAATTCGGCCTCGGGGCCCATGAACACGGTGTCGCCAACGCCTGACGTCTCGACATACGCCATGGCTTTGCGAGCGATGCCGCGCGGGTCACGGTCGTAGGACTGGCCGGTGGATGGCTCAAGAATGTCGCATACAACGATCATCGTTGGCTCAGCCGCAAACGGGTCAAGCACAGCAGTTGTCACATCAGGTGCCATGATCATGTCGGACTGGGAAATATCCTTCCAGCCTTCGATGGAGGAACCGTCGAACATCACACCGTCTGTCAGCAGATCATCATCAACAGTGGTGTGATACTGGGTGATGTGATGGGCTTTGCCCTTTGGATCGGTGAAGCGGAAATCGACATGACGAACGTCATGCTCTTTCATCGCGGCGATGAGTTCATCCGCTGTCGTGCAATCGAGTTTCATAGGGTCAGCTCCTTATATGCCATGTTCTGTTCGTTTGTGTTTATCTACAGCGCTTCCGGGCCTGATTCGCCCGTGCGGATACGAATTGCTTCCTCAATCGGGGACACGAAAATCTTGCCATCGCCGATACGGCCCGTGTGCGCCGCTTTTTGGATGGCTTCGATC
>CAJXVF010000408.1 GCA_913060845.1 uncultured Alphaproteobacteria bacterium
CTAGATCGCCATCCACTGTCACCCGGAGCGCTTCCGGCCTTGCCTGCCACAGTGTTTGCGTTGCGAAAACATGCGCCACTTCAGACGCGCCGATGCCGAAAGCCATGGCACCCATAGCGCCATGGGTGGAGGTATGACTATCACCGCAAACGACGATCAATCCAGGTTGAGATAGCCCTTGCTCCGGCCCGACCACATGAATAATGCCCTGGTTTGGGTCGTCGATGCCGAGGACCCGCACGCCGAACTGCTTCCCGTTCGCGTCAAACTCATCAACCACAGACCGGATTTCCGGATCGCTGATATCATCCAATGAACGAGACGTTGTCGGCACGTAATGGTCTGCCATACCGAGTGTGCGATCAGGCCGCCTGACGGGAATATTGTTTTCTTTCAGGTAATCGAAGCCGTGAAATGATCCTTCATGGCAATAATGCCAGTCAACTGAAAGCAAGGTCTGGCCATCTTCACGCTCCACGATGGCGTGAGCGTCCCAGATTTTGTCGAACATGGTACGGGGGGCAGACATAGGCGTACTCCAGGCAGCGAAACGAAATTAGCTCATGAACCGGCCGCCGTTCACATCAATAGCGGCGCCGGTGATATAGCTCGCATCATCTGAGGCGAGGAAGAGGATAGCGGCTGCGATTTCATCTGGTCGCGCGGCGCGCTTCAAGGGAATTTCATCCATGCGCTTGTCCTGCTCATCTTGTGATAGGGCGCGATACCGGGTCTCGACGCGTTCTGTAAACACTGTGCCGGGTGCCACTGAATTTACGGTGATGTTGTTCGGCCCTTCTTCGTAAGCCAACTTGCGTGTGAATCCCAAAACAGCCGACTTGGCGGTAGAGTAATGCAGCGCCGAAATCTCAGAAATGCTACGCCCTGCGACAGATGCCAAATTCACAATCCGCCCGCCACCCCTTGCGCGCATTTGGGGCAAGACTGCGCGGGTAATCAGGAACATGCTGGTCAGGTTGATGTCCATGAATGTGCGCCATTCATCCAGCTCAAGTTGCTCAATAGGTTTTGGATTGGCGCCGAAGCCTACATTGTTGACCAGAATATCTGGTGGGCCGACCTGTTTATTCGCCGCCGCAATCGCATCCCGCACGCTGGCCTCATCTGTGGCGTCCGTTTGGATGTAGCAGAGCCGGTTGGCCGCATCGCCGACATCTTTACGGAGCGCATCGGCAAACGAGCTATCACCGGGTTCTTTGTCGAGAACGGCAAGCTGCCCGCCTTCTGCCAAGAACCGCATGACTGTTGCCCGGCCAATGCCCTTAGCACCGCCTGTCAGAAATCCCGTTTTGCCTTCAAATCGCCGCTCAGCCATGTCTATTTCTCCTCGACGCCCGGATATACCCGTTGCCCGTAGGCTTTGCGAAAGCCCGATATCATATTGCCTGTGGGCTTGGCGTAAGTCAGCCGCGCAGATGTGAAATTTCCACCCATCATAGACCGCAGTCTAACGGCGGCTTCGCCTTGATGCACCAACGCCACGACGCCATTCACAATGGGCGCGCCGGATGTTGTCGCATTCATCCCTTGATCCGCCACAATCGCCATAACGACGCCGCCTGCTGCAACAACCACTTCTGCACCTGCAGCCACCGTCTCTTCCGCTGCGTCCTCGAAGCGTTTCAGCAAAGCCTGGGTCGCAGCGCCGTCGGCCCCTGCTGTTTCCAGCTCCGCCATGCTAGGCACAGCCATAGATGCAGTGGCGGCGATTTTGTCCTGGATGCGCATCCGCGCCAGCACATCATTCAAGCGGGGCTCAAATTTCTTGTTGATGGAGACGAGGCCAATGCTCTCCCCCATCATTCCTGCCCACTGAAAAACCGTCTCCCCAAGGCTGATGACTGGGATATCAGCGATCTCGCGGGCCTCCCGCAGGCCGGGATCAAATAGATTGCCAATTAGGAAGCCATCGAAGCCCTGCTCCTGTGCTTTATGAACATTCTCCAGGATTTCGACTGTCTCAAGGAAAGCGAGATAGCGGTATTGATCGCCCGTGCCGCCTTGCCGTTCAATCCCGTGGACCTCAATTTCAGTGCCGGGGCTCACAGCAGCGTCTAGCAGGCGCTGCAACGTCGCACGATAACTTGGGAACGATCCTTCCCGGGTAACGCTTTGATACCAAAGCCGCATAAGGCCCTCCATTAAGATGGGCCATAGCGTAGTCGGGGAACGCCGTCGCCGCTATATCACGGTTACAGAACGAGAAATGAGTTGAACAATGAGTGGATATTTTTCAGCGGACGGCTTACGAGTCCTGCTTCTGATTTTGGCGGCTATCGCGCAAATCGCCGCTTCAGCAGCACCCCGGCTTCTCGGCTGGGAGCATGATATTTCTAGCCGCTCCCAAAGCCTGCCGACGCCTATCGTGCCGCCGGGCTGGGCCTTCTCGATTTGGGGCTTGATATTCCTGGGTAGCTTGGCGTTCGCGATTTTTGCCGCACTGCCGGGGCAACTCACATCACCGATCTATCGGAAGGTTGGGTGGTTGGCAGTAGCACTTTTCACTTTGGCAGCACTTTGGGAGCTTTGGGTGCCGATCAAGTCACTCGACGCTGTCAGCGCTGTCATGATCTTCGCCCAGCTTGGGATTGGCGTGATGATCGTGTTCACCATTGCCGGTGTGGGGCGGCTCGGGCTTTGGGACAGGGTTTTAATGCAAGCGCCACTCAGCCTATTTGCGGGCTGGATTACGGCGGCTGCCTTCGTGGGGCTGGGCTCAGTCCTCATGCATCACGGATATAGCCCCAGCCTCAGCTTCTATTTGGGCATGGTCGTCGCCATTGCTGCGATTGCGCTTTGGACCACATGGGCCGCAGGCGGTTGGTTCTATTCGGCAGCAGTATTGTGGGCGCTCGGCGGGATCATCATCGCCAATATGAGTGGCGGGAGCATGCTTCTGGCGGGGGCAACAGGCGTTGGTGCGGTCCTACTAATATTGCCAGCTATCTTTAGGTCATAGAGAAACTCTGACTGGCCGGACCTTTTGGCCCGGCCAGTCAGCAATGCGCGGCTACTGGGCTGTGATCACGTGCATGACAAGTTTGCCATCGTGCTTCACTGGACCGTCTTCTTTGGCGCCGAGCGTGTATTCGAAGATACCGGAATATTTTCCGCCAGCTTCGCTGTGCACCATCAGCATCAGCATTTCGCCAGGGCTGACTGGCTCATTCAGGATTGCAGCAACATCAGCGTTCTCACCAGCGCGGAGTGGTGCATGGCCAACGACTTTGCCTAGTTTCTTAGATGCGTCCGTGCGGTGAACAACCATCCAGCCGTTGGCAGGTGCTACAACCTTGTCAGCAGATACGACGCCGTTTGCCACGCTTTGATTATGCGCGACGACATCCTTGTTTATATGACCAGCAGCAAACGCGGCGGTCGAGATCATTCCTAGGGCGATTGCGGCAGCAGAAATCTTAAGCATAGACATCCTCCATGTGTTGCAAGCGCGGTTCGCTTGTCGTGTCTCTTTACGGAGCCTGCTTTGATTGGGATCATTTTCAGTTATACCCGGAGTCATAGAGAAGCCGAATTTGATGGCTTGACCTTTATGTTTGAA
>CAJXVF010000409.1 GCA_913060845.1 uncultured Alphaproteobacteria bacterium
ACTCATATCCACGATGACAACGCAACACCTTTTTGCCAACTACGTGAGCAATTACGTACCCGGAGCGCCAAAGCGCATAGACGGTGCTGCAAAGGTGCCGCGTGGTTGGCCGACGCTATTAAACGGGTTCGCAGGCAACGTATCCTGAACCGCACCGCCAGAGGCAGCAATTGCCGCCAATTCTTGCTGACGAAGGTGTTTGGCCGTCTTGTAAGCTTCACGCGCAGTCCGTGTATCGCCGCGAGCGCGCGCAGCTTCAACTACAAGATAATATATTTCAGGATTTGTTGGGTGGGCACGCACAGCTTGCTCTAGCAGAACATTGGCTGTCGTCACGTCACGAGCGGAAATCGCCGAACCAATAGCACCACGAAGAGCACTGACATTGTTCGGCTCAAGCTCAAGAATCTGCGCATAAATCGTTTGCGCTTCTCGATATTGCTCAGCATCACCATAAATACGAGCAAGGCCCGCTAGCAAGGACGCATTCTGCAGATTGGCCGCAAGGTGTGGATATAGCAAATCATAGGCATCTGCATACGCCCCGCGCTGGCGCGCACGGTCGGCCTGCGTCAACGCCATGCCGGAACGGATATCCGAAATATCACTGCGCTGCTTCGGCGTCAGATCACGCTGTTCCGCCTGCATAAGAATAGCAGACGCTTCAGCTTCTTGGCCTGTCTGAACAAGTGCACCAGCATACTGGATCGCCAAGCTTGGATCACCGGCCAGCCCGCCATTGCGGGAAATCTGTCGGCGGACCAGCGTCAATGCACGGGTAGGCGAACCCACCTCAGCCAGGGCCGCGGCTACAGCTGATGTCTCCTGCGGAGAGCGTGCCTGCGAAGCCAAAGTTTCAAGGCGGCGCTTTGCCAGCTGACGGTTACCTGCTTCGCCAATTGCACGGGCGGCTTCCACCTGCGCTACGAAACTGGTCCGGTTCTGGAATTCCTGCGCCTTCGCTTGAACATTGCCTGTATTTGGCAAGCCACCGATATTTACGCGAGATGCAATGGAAGCTGCTTCTGCTGTACGCCCCTGCTCATCATAGAACACGGCGGCAGCGAACAGCTGCTCGTCCTGACGTTCTGGGTCAGGCGCCTGACGGAGACCATCAACAAGATTGAAAGCCTGCGCAGTATCGCCATTGCGCGACAAAATCCGTGCAATGCCGAGCGTCGCCCATGGATTGCGGAGATCCTGGTTCAGAACGTTCCGATAAAGCTCGTAAGCGCGCTGGTCATCGCCATTCTCATATGCGAGATCTGCTTCGACCTGCCATTGGCTAACCTGCAGGCCGGTAATGTTGCCAAGCTGCGCACGGGCTTCTGGGCTCATTTGCTGGCTGAAGGCATAGGCTTCTTGGGAGCGATTCTGGCCAGTCAATGCTGTGAAGAGACCAAGCTGTGCGCCTGGATCACCGGGCGCATCCGCAAGTGCTGCCTGGAACTCACCTTCAGCCTCATTGTACCGCTGCTGATTGTTCAGCGCATCACCAAGCAACTGGTGAACGGCTTTGCCGTCCTGTCCGCTCCGCTGCGGGAGGCCACGTGCGATACGTTCAGCTTCGGGGAAGTTGACTTGGTCAAACGCAGCTTTGGCCTGCTCATAGGTGCCCCAATAGCGGGCTGATGAGAGCGCCTCACCCCATTTCGCACGGGAGCGCTTGGAACGGCTTGCTGCGCGTGAAAGATAGTCTTCAGCTTCCGCAAAACGGTTCTGTTGAAGCAAAATGACGCCGATACCACCTAAGGCATCTGAGTCACGTCGATTGCCGCGAAGCGCATATTCAAACCGTTCACGCGCACCTTCAGTATCGCCGCGCTCAAGCAGCTTGAAGCCTTTAGCGCGCGCTTCACCACGGACGTCACGACGACCACCGCCACCGCGAGCGGCCTTCTTGAGATTGCTAGCAGCTTTTGCACGGGCGCTGACAACGGTATCGTCATTCGGTACGCGTGCAAGGTACCTGTCATAGAGCGGCAGATCTTTCTTCTTGGCACCAAGCCAACTTAGCGCTTTACCCCAAGCATCAATCGCCTCTGCCTGAACGGCGGGGTCGCCATCATTGGAGAGGGTTTCCAACAGCTTGATGCCATCCCGGCGCGTCGATTCGCGGTATGTAAGGACGCGCGCATATACAAGGCCAGTTAACGGATCGCGCCGCTCTTGATACAGGCTCCGCAGACCGTTGCGCGCTTCACGCATGCCGCTTTTGGTGCCGGCGAGTGTCTCATAGAATTCCTGGGCCATTTCAGGTGGTGGAGCTTTACCTTTGCCGCCAAAGGCAGCCCGGTAGTTCGCAACAGCTTCATCATACCGGCCTTGGCTCGCAGACTGGCGAGCGATGTCGATGCGGTTATCCGCATCCCCACCCAATGCCTGGGCCACAGCGCCCGCGCCGACGCCAGATTTGCCACCAGTTTCCAAAGCACGTCGCGCAACACCAATACGGTCAGAATCGCCCGGATGAACCGCAGCAAGCTCAGCAAAGGCGCGTTCAGCCTCAATCTGCTTGTTGTCGGAAGAATAGGCAACAACCCGAAGCATCATCGCTTCCGCGTTGTTCGGATCGGTAGAAAGTGCCCGATCCAAATGGGTGTAGGCCAAGTTTGCCTGCCCATTGCGGATGCTATGACGGGCGTTCTGTAACAGCCTATCAACAGCAGTGTTGGTGGGCTGTCCCTGCGTGGTCAACGACACGCCGGATACCTGTGCAGTTACAGGCGCTGCCGAAAGTAACGCGGCGGCAGCGACGCCGGCGGCCAAAGCCAATGCTTGAGAACGCATATTCTTCTCCAATTCTGCTTCAGCAGTTAGTCGGCGCGGGCGTCTTGGACTCGGGCGGCGGCGATACGCTGAAGCAACCAAACAAGTAACATCGAAAGTAGGGCAACACCGACAACCAGCAGTGCAATGAGCAGCAGCGGACGGTCAGCGAAGTACCACCTCAGACGTTGCCAGAAGGGTATTGAATAAACAGTGAATTGTGGGCCAACTGCAAAGCTTGTAACGCCTTTTGTGTCCATTTTGATCAAATCGCCCTTAAACGAATCGACCAATTCCGAATCGCGCATGCGACGCGTCAGATCCAAAGTCTCTTCTGGCGTGGAGCCACTGAGCACCACAACCGTCCGATCGGACACACCAGGACGCTCAAAACTAACCATCCCTGAGAAGCCTTGACCTTGGCTCGACAGCACCGTGTTGGCACGGGTGCGTTCGCTCGTTGGGTCATCACCACCGGACAAGAAGTACCGCACCGAATCGATGGGGGTAACAGACTTCACACGAAGCTGATTGCCTTCGTAGACGAATGGTCCGCCACCGTTCCATTGAACGATCTGCCCTTCGATCCCACGCCATGCGCCGACCATAAGGACGTCCTGTGTGCCAAAGGCATCCAAACCGCCAGGACGTGTAACGCTAACGCGCGTTGCCGGATCACCGGTCGCCTCGCCCATAAGTGCCATCACGTTCAGATAAGCAGAGGCTTCGTCTTCAGCGAGTGACTGCGGCACGACAATAACCGTTTCGCTGAGGTCGGCTTTCCGTGTGTACGGATAACCAACCTGTCTC
>CAJXVF010000410.1 GCA_913060845.1 uncultured Alphaproteobacteria bacterium
TCTCGTGGGCTCGGAGATGTGTATAAGAGACAGGCATACACCCGCGCCGCAGAACGAGAGGCCGATGCCATAGCCCGCAAAATGCTTCTCAATGCAGGCATCGGCACTGTCGGCATGGCGTCATTCTTTGAGAACTTGCAGAAGAAGTTCCCTGAATCGGATGGTGGCTCAGTGCTACTTGGATCCCACCCCCGCCTTTCGGACAGAGTCGAAGCTGCAGCGGCAACCAAGGGAACGCGGCGTGCGATGTCAGCCGCTGATTGGCAGGCAATCCAGAACGCTTGTTAGGTTACCTAGTATTGCCACCAAACCTCACCTAAAGCAACTTGAACATATACGTCGTTGCTTCGATGCGGTCGCCTTCAGGTGCCAGTGCAAAATGCGGAATCTGGCCTGCCGTTTCGTAGCCAAGACCTGTATAGAGCGGCTCGGCAGCGTCGCCTGTGCGTGTGTCCAGCACTACCAGCGCCAATCCCCGGGCCCGCGCCTCATCCTCCAACGCAATCATCAGCTTGCGGGCAAGGCCTTGGCGGCGGGCATCTGGGTGGACCAGAAGTTTAGCGACATCGGCGCGGTGGGTCTGGTTTGGCGGCAGGTCCATATCAAGCTGCACCGTGCCAAGCACACGACCATCGACCGAGGCTGCAAACAGCACCCGTTTGCCGCCTGCCACTCCATCCCGCACCTTCCCGGCGAAGAATGCGCGCGCGTCCTCCCAGGAGAACGACCATATGAAACCAACGCTGGCACCAGACTGGACCGCTGTATGCAGAATATCTGCCAGCGCATCCAAGTTGGCATCAAGGCCAGCCGCATCCAGCTTTTCTATCGTGACGGTCACCGACAGTCGCCGCGTCAGTCAGCCACGATACCGTCGATATCAGCCAACTCATCGCTGGTCATCGCCCATCCGGCGGCGTTGACGTTGGACTGGATTTGCTCTGGTTTCGTAGCGCCTGCGATAACGCTGGACGTGACGGATTGGGAGGCGAGCCAGCCAAATGCCAATTCCAGCAAGCTGTGGCCATGGTCCTTCGCGAAGGCTTCCAGTTTCTCAACCTTGTCGAAGTTCGTTGGGTTCACATAGCCCCGGTTAGCAAATTTCGGATTGTCCGTTAGCCGCGCCCCTTCCGGCATGGCATCACGCTTGTATTTACCTGTCAGCAGGCCAGACGCGAGCGGGAAGAAGGGCAGCATGCCAAGGCCATATTCTTCCATCATTGGCACAACATCGGCTTCAATTTTACGGTTCAGAACATTCCATTCTTCCTGGCAGGAAGCGAACCGTTCAACACCCAGTTCACGGGCGACATATTCCGCTTCCGTCGACCGCCATGCGCTGAGGTTTGATGAGCCGATATACCGAATTTTGCCTTGCTGGATCAGCATATCCAGCGCGCTCAGGGTTTCGTCAACGGGCGTGTAAGGATCGGGTTTGTGAAGCTGGTAGAGGTCAATCCAATCCGTATTCAGGCGGCGCAGGCTGTCTTCCACAGCTTGGATGATATAGCCGCGGGATGCGCCGCGCTTCTTGCCTTCACTGTCCATTTCCCAGCCAAATTTGCTGGCAAGTACGATGTCCTTGCGGCGCTCACCGAGGGCAGCGCCCAGGTGCTTTTCAGAGCCGCCCTGGCCGCCATACATGTCTGCCGTGTCAAACAGCGTGATGCCAGCGTCGATTGCTGCGTGGACGACGGCTTTGGTGCCGTTTGCATCGAGCTTGGCACCGAAATTGTTGCAGCCAAGGCCGACCAGCGATACGCGCAGGCCAGACGTGCCCAGATTACGGATTTCCATCGATTCTCTCCCGGAAGAACAGTTGTTTCCATATCAATACGCTGACGGCGCTCACGCGTCGAGATCGCGGGGTGATTAGGGAACTGCAATAGCCGCCGCCGCAGCATGGGCAAGCGCTTCAGCTTTGGCGCGGCCTGGCCTCATGCTTTCTGTGACACGACTGGCGGATGCTGCAGCGGCTGTGTCCTTCCCCGCTTTGGCTATGGCCGCAAATGCAGGCGTAGCAGCAGGCCCATTCAAGCGGCCAAGAATGCGCCGAGCGCTCGCGACATCCCCTGCCTTCGCGTAAGCCGCCGCTAGGGATGCCCGCGAGGCTGGGCTGTCACCCCCATTTCGGAGCGCGGTATCCGCCCGCGCAATGTCGCCGAGGTCAGCGTAGGCGGCAGCGAGCGCAGGCGCATAAGCCGGGGCTGCAGGAACCTGCCGCGCTGCCGCTTGCAGGAACCCGGCAGAGCCAGCCTTATCACCAATCAAGCGCCGCTCCTCCGCCTGGGCCAGCAGTTCGGGCAGCATTTCTTCCGGACTGGGCGCTTGAACATTTGGATTAATGCGCCGGGCCGCCTGGATATAACCAAGCCGCGCCAGTGCGGACGCTGTTGCTGGGGTCGACGCCTGCCGCGCCCCCGCCTGAAGGCTGCGCCACAAGGCTTCCGCTTGCCCGGCCAGGCCTTGCCCTGCTAGCGCCAACACGGTTTCACCACCAGCACCGTCCGCCACGCTCCGCCAAAGCGCTTCACTCGCTGGACCGTTCTGGCAGAGGATCGCCGCCCTTAGCAGACGGACCTTCGCAGTCGGCTGGGCAGCGCCAGCGACACCTTCGGCAACGTCTAGAATACGAGCGGCATCATCCTTGAAACCCAAACTGCATGCGGTCTCTGCCGTTTCAGCCAGCAATCCAGCCCGCCAGCCATCGCGCACGGCGGGTGGTTGATCGCCATTAGCCTGCCAAATCGCTTCTGCCGTTTGCCGGAGCGCATCCCGTGCGTGGCCATCGAGCCCGGCTTCATGCTGAATACGTGCGATCGCTAGGACAGCACGGGTTCGCGCTGCACCATCTGGAATACGCGCTGCCTCTGCCGCTGCTGCCGCCATCAAGCGTGCGCCGGTCTTTGCGTCTGCGATTGCCTGAATTGGCAGGAGTGCTAGGCAAGCCAGTAAAACAGTCAGCCGCAGACTATTACTCAGCATTGGTCAACGCCTTTCGAAGCGCGAATTCATCAACATCAAAGCCCGTGAAATGCCGGAATGCATGCACGCCTTGATGAAAGAACAATTCATAGCCGGAGACGGTCCGCAGGCCCGCGACAGAGGCATCCTGCAAGAAAACTGTGTCGCGCGGGGTGTAGACGGCGTCGAACGCCCAGGCTGCCGTTGCCATCCATTCCGGCCCAAGCGGCGTTCCGCCATACCCGCCCATGCCGAGTGGGGTGCAATTCAGCAAGCCCTCAGCGCCTGGGACACAATCCGCAGGATCATCTGAAACCGTGATCGCAAGGCTTGGCTCAATAGCCCTCAAAGCCGCTGCCAGAGCCATTGCTCTAGGCCGATCAACCTCCACCAATCGAATATCCCGCGCACCCAGGCCCAACAGAGCGAACGCTATCGCTTTGCCAACGCCGCCTGCACCGAGCAGACAAACAGGCCCTGGCGCTCCATCCCCTAAAGCGCCCCGATATGCCGCCATAAACCCTGAATGATCTGTGTTGAAGCCCTCTGCACCCTCATTGCCAAAAACGGTCGATACTGGTGAAAAACTCAGTGCTTGAATGGCTGGAAACCATC
>CAJXVF010000411.1 GCA_913060845.1 uncultured Alphaproteobacteria bacterium
ATCTACACCTCTCTATTCGTCGGCAGCGTCAGATGTGTATAAGAGACAGGTCCGAGCCTGAGCCAGAACCCACGTTCTCGCCTGCAATGGCGCGGTTCATGGAAGACATCAACATGCTGGTTGGTGCGCCGAAGCTCAGCCCAGAGGATTATGATGCGCTGTTCGATGCGCTCGCCATGGCGTTGGCGGGAGGGACAGTTGACCGGGATCAATTGCTGCAGGAATCCGGTGCCAATCTGCCCGATGGCGCTCGTGTGCGTCGAGGTGAGGCGAGTTTTGTTATCTCTAGCCTAGCAGATGAAGGCGTTCTAGCGCGGGAGGATGCCGCCCAGCTTGGCGCAGAACGCCTGGCGGAGTATTTCCGCGATATCGTGCTGAGCGCGGTCGCGAACACGCAGCGCAGCCTTGACGAGAATGAACGCCAGATGCTGGAAGAATGGCTGATTGGCGAAGAGCTTTCCGGCGCCAGCGCAGTTAACGATGAGATTGAAGATGACGCGCAATTAGATGCTGCAGTGGACGATGAGCCAGATGGTGATTCCGATGACTATTCGGATGGCGATGACATCGACACAGCGGATGATCGCGAAGATGACGACGATTCAGATGATGACGATGATGACAGCGACGATGATCATGAGTCTGAAGCAACGCAACAAAGGCTCAGCAGCGATGATGATGATGAGCCTGCGCCGCCGAAACCAGGCGAAGCGCCACGAGATGGCCTTCGTCTGCCCTGGGATCGGCGCTGGCGCAGTTAATGAGCGGTAATGCTGATCACGAACTGGATGCCACGGGCCTCAAATGCCCAATGCCGGTGCTGCGCGCCCGCCGCGCCCTGAAACCGCTGGCCGTGGGGGAGCGCCTTTTAGTTCGTGCGGACGACCCGGCCTCCGCCAAAGACTTTCCAGCCTTCTGCAAAACAACGGGGCATCTACTTGAGGATGTGACGAAGGTTGAGGGCGAGTTCAGGTTTCTAATTCAGAAAGCCTGAACTCTTGCTACCCCAAATCAGCGGGTTGGAATGGGTTCCGGGCCGCTGTAATCATAAAAACCGCGCCCAGTCTTTTTGCCGAGCCATCCAGCTTCGACATATTTTACCAGTAACGGGCAGGGGCGGTATTTGCTGTCGGCCAAGCCTTCATACAGCACCTGCATGACGGATAGGCACGTGTCCAAGCCAATGAAGTCCGCAAGCTCAAGCGGGCCCATGGGGTGGTTGGCGCCAAGCTTCATTGCCGTGTCGATGGCTTCAACAGAACCAACGCCTTCATACAGCGTGTAGACGGCCTCATTCAGCATTGGTAGCAGAATGCGGTTGACGATAAATGCTGGGAAGTCTTCCGCCGCGACTGCTTGCTTGCCAAGCCGCCCGGTCAGCTCCTGAACCGTCGAAACTGTTTCATCATCGGTCGCGATACCGCGGATTACTTCGACCAGTTGCATCATCGGCACAGGGTTCATGAAGTGCATGCCGATGAACAGGCCTGCCCTATCCGTCGTGGTCGCCAAGCGCGTGATCGGGATAGAGGACGTATTCGTGGCGATAATCGTATCGTCGCGCAGATGTGGGATGATGCTCTGGTAGATCTTGCCTTTGATCACCTCATCTTCTGTGGCGGCTTCGATGACCATGTCGCAATCGCCGAGTACCGAAAGATCGGTGCTGGGCAGTATTCGAACGAGCGCTTCTTCGAGCTGCACTTCGTCGATCAGGCCTCGGCGCATTTGCCGGTCCATGTTCTTACGCATCGCAATGGCGGCAGCATCCAGCTGATCCTGCGCCAGATCGATCAAGCGGACATCAAGTCCCGCCATCGCGCAGACATGGGCGATGCCGTTGCCCATCTGGCCAGCGCCGATAACCCCAATGCGTTCAATCATAGTTTCAAGCTTTCAGCTTCAGAAAAAGGAAACGCCCGCCGCCAGGGACGGCGGCAGGCGTTTCGATAAAAACGTCAGTCGCCAGTGGCTGGTTAGCCTGCGGCTTTGCGTTTGGCCAACTCTTCGGTCAATTCAGGAATGATCTTGAACAGATCGCCCACGAGGCCGTAGTCAGCCACTTGGAAGATCGGTGCTTCTTCATCCTTATTGATAGCGACGATGACTTTGGAGTCTTTCATGCCGGCGAGATGCTGGATCGCGCCAGAAATGCCGACCGCAATATACAGCTCAGGGGCAACGACCTTACCGGTCTGGCCAACCTGATAATCGTTCGGCACGAAGCCAGCATCGACAGCCGCGCGGCTGGCACCGACAGCAGCGCCAAGCTGATCAGCCAGGGCTTCCAGAATGGCGAAGTTCTCGCCCGAACCCATGCCGCGACCACCAGATACGATGATACCAGCCTGGGTCAATTCCGGACGTTCGCTTTCGGTTAGCTCACGGCCAATGAAGCTGGAGAGGCCTGCATCGCCAGCAGAGGCCACATCTTCAACACTTGCAGAACCGCCTTCTTGAGCAGCGGCTTCAAATGCCGTGCCGCGAACGGTGATGGCTTTGATGCTGTCATTCGACTTGACCGTCGCCATGGCGTTGCCCGCATAAATCGGGCGCACGAACGTGTCAGCAGATTTAACTTCCGTGATCTCTGAAAGTTGCTGCACATCCAAGAGCGCCGCGATGCGTGGCATCACGTTCTTGCCGAAGGACGTAGCGCCGACGATCAGATGGCAGTAGTTCGACGCCATGCCGGTCACCAGACTGGCGACGTTTTCGGCGAGGCCGTTGGCATAGGCCGCGTCATCGGCTTTCAGCACTTTAGCGACACCAGCGATTTTAGCGCCTGCATCTGCAGCAGCGCCGCAATCTTGGCCAGCAACGAGAAGGTGCACGTCGCCATCAATTTCAGCGGCGGCGGTGACGGCGTTCCGGGTTTGCGGGACGATGCCGTTTTCGTCCAACTCGGCGAGTACGAGGACGCTCATCAGATCACCTTCGCTTCGTTCATCAGCTTGTTCACAAGCTCGTTCACATCTTCAACCTTGGTGCCGCCTTCGCGCTTCGGCGGCTCAGCCACAGAAACGACTTCAAGGCGGGGGGCTTCATCTACGCCCAAGTCTGCCGGGGAAGTCACATCAATCGGCTTTTTCTTGGCCTTCATAATGTTTGGCAGGGATGCATAGCGTGGCTCGTTCAAGCGCAGATCAACCGTTACGACTGCTGGCAGGGAAACCTTGATGGTCTCCAGCCCGCCGTCAACTTCACGGGTAACTTGGGCTTCGTCGCCTTCGATCTTGATCTCGGATGCGAAGGTGGCTTGCGCCCAGCCCATCAGCGCGGCCGTCATTTGGCCGGTTTGGTTGCTGTCGTCATCAATCGCCTGTTTACCGGCGAGGACGAGCTTCGGCTCTTCTTTTTCGACCAGCGCCTTCAGGCACTTCGCGACGGCGAGCGGCTCCATATCAGCGTCGGTCTTGACCAGGATGCCTCGATCAGCGCCCATAGCGAGCGCGGTGCGGATGGTTTCCTGCGCCTGCTGCGGACCGATGGAAACGGCGATGACTTCATCAGCCACGCCGGCTTCCTTCATGCTGTCTCTTATACACATCTGACGCT
>CAJXVF010000412.1 GCA_913060845.1 uncultured Alphaproteobacteria bacterium
AGATGTGTATAAGAGACAGCACTTGGTGATGAGGTGATCGTAGCGGATGCAGATTTCGACGCCTGCACGTTCAACAAAACAACCATCTTCAATTTCGCCGCACATCGTAGGCCGGAACATTACGGCATCATCACCAGCCAGGCAGGTGCGACCCCGCCACCAGAGGATTAAGGCCGTATGCGACACATCCTGATCATTAATCCGAACAGTACGGAAAGCTGCACGGCGTCGATTGACCGGGCTGCAGAAGCATTTCGCAGCCCAGATATCGAAATTTTTGCGGAAACCGTTGCGGCAGGACCGGTCAGCGTTGCCAGCATGGCGGATCATGCCAGGGCGCAGGGGCCGTTGGTTGATCACATTGCTGGCAGAAATGGCCCGGCTGCGGATGCAATCGTGATCGCATGCTTCTCTGATCCGGCATTGCCCGCTGCAAAGGAAGTATCCGGTCTCCCGTGCTTTGGATTGGGGGAATCTGGAATGCTTGCCGCGATGCAGCGGGGCATGCGGTTTGGCATTGTGGCGCTGGCGGAGGCGTCTGTTGAACGGCAACAGCGACGTGTGGCTGAACTTGGGATTGGCACGCGCTATGCGGGCAGCCGCGCCGTATCTCTTTCCGTGCCGGAATTAGCAGACGCTGATCGTACTGTGTCCGCAATGGCAGAGGCGGGTGCCGCGTTGGTTCGCCAAGATGGTGCGGATGTCGTTGTGATGGGGTGCGCCGGTATGGCTGATTATCGAAACGCTCTGGCTGCCGCTGTGGGCCGACCCGTTATTGAGCCGACCCAAGCAGCAATTGGCGCTGCGGTGGCTGCAGCGCGCCAGGGTTGGTGAGGGTTAGACGAAAGCCAGCACCACAATCATTCCAGCAATGACAAGTGCCAGAGAGATTCTAAGTACGTAACGCATATGGCCGGTCGTATATCCGCCCCGCGCGCTTTCCATTTTGATGGTCGTCATTTCGGCTCTCCTTTTGCTGAAGTGTGCAATATCGCAAAGCAGAGATAGGGTGGAGGACAGTCTGCATTAAGTTGTCGCATCTATAAATCGCGCGAACGTGACGTGGCGTTACAGTGCGCTGGCTTTTGTGCTCTAAATCAACACGCTAGCCGATTAGCAGCGCTTTCGCGTCGCGCCAAAGTTCAGGCACCAGTATTTCAGCCGATTTTGCCTGTGCGAGGCCGCTTGCTTGACCGGCCCAGGCCTGGATTTTGTCGATATCGCCAGCTTTAGTCCCAGCGTCCCGCATACTTTGGGTGAGGGCGCGTTGGACGGGGTAGGGCGCGGGATTTGGCGCATCTGAACGCGCTGCTGCCTGTGCATAAGCCGTTGCGATGCTGCGTCCCGCACGACCGGAGAATGCGCGGGTGACCATTGTGTCCTCTGGTGCTGCGGCAACGATGGCATCGGCCCAGGCTGGAGCCAGGCTGGCTTCCGGCGTGCGCAGCAAGCCTGTCCCGATTTGGACTGCAGAAGCGCCAAGTGTGAGCGCAGCCGCAATCCCGCGAGCATCCGCAATCCCGCCAGTTGCCACAACTGGCGCATCGACCGCATCAACAACTGCTGGCAGGAGTGCAAACAAGCCGATGGCTTTTGCTTCCGCTTCGCCTGCATCAAATGCGCCACGATGACCGCCAGCCTCTGCGCCCTGTGCCACGATCACGTCAGCTCCAGCGGCGACCGCAGTTTTGGCTTCCGCCACAGTGGTGACCGTCGCGAACCATGCGATATTGCGGGCCTTCATCTCCGCGATGAATTCAGGCGGATAGACACCCATAATGGATGAAATGATGCTTGGGCCTGCGTCCAGCATTGCGGCGCATTGGGCCTCAAAATCTGGGCCGGGTCGGTCTGCCGCGTTATCAGGAATATCGGGTCCCCAGTGTTGCAGAAACTGGCGTAACAAGCCTTCGTTCGCTGCATCACGGACGGGCGCTGGGTCCGGAATCCACAAATTCATCTGGAAGGCACCATTGGATGATGCACGGACATCTTTCGCCCAGGCCTTGATGGCATCCGGCTGCATCAAAAGCGCACCGCAAGCACCGAGGCCACCCGCGCGGGCGACAGCGGCAGCGAGGGGGGCGGGGCAGGCACCGGCCATTGGTGCCATCAGGATTGGCAAGGCGAGGCCGAAGCGCTCAGCAAATGCTTCAGCTCGCTGAATACTTGTGGATGGTGTCATGAGGCCTCTCCATTAGAATACGCCTGCCTCAAGTCCGGCGGCCATGGTGAGCCCAAGCTCTTCGCATTGGGCCTCAAAGGCAAGGTCATAAGGGCCACCCATGATCAACGGGGCCTGAACTGCGCGCCAGCGAAGGCCAGTCACGATTTTTTCAACAGCGAATTTTGTCCCGTCGCCGCCATTCTGACCAGCACGGATATAAAGCGCATAGGGCAGGCCTTCAGTCCGTTCGATCACGGCATAGTATGTGCGATCAAAGAAGTCCTTCAGCGCGCCGGACATATAGGCCAGGTTTTCCGGCGTTCCGAGAATTAGCCCATCGGCGGCTAGCACATCATCCGGCACAGCATCGAAGGCGGTCTTTTCGATCACTTCAATATCAGCAATATCTGGGTGGCGGGCACCACGGAGCACAGCAGTCTTCAGCGCCTGCAAGTTCGGCGACGGGGCATGGGCGATGAGGAGAAGACGTTTCGTCAAATTAGTTTGTGATCCAGCCCTGGCGCGCGGCGATGGCGACGGCTTCAGTTCGATTGACGGCGTTTAGTGTCTTTGAAAGTTCGGCGATATGGAACTTCACTGTGCGTTCGCTAACGCCAAGAATATCTGCGATCTCACCATTGGCGCGGCCCTTGGCCATCCAGGTCAGGCACTCTTGCTGGCGACGCGTTAGCTTAACGTGTGCAGTCTCATCCTCTCCCTCAAGGAACACAAAATCGATGATCGATGCGGCGAAGGCGCGGGCCATATGGGCAACTTCGGGTGTCGCTGCGGCGATCTTCTCAGGCGTGTCCGGATCGACGCCGATGCAATAGGCATTGATGACTTGGCAGCGCAATGGGGTGTGCACTGGTAAGTTGATATCATATTTAAAATCGAAGCGCTTCTCCAATGAGTACAGCCAGCGCTGGCGCCGGTTTGGCTCATCGCCGCTGCGGGCTTCCTCGGTGGTGAAGGGGCGATCAAATTTGGCGGCTGCTCGGAGAAGTGGATCATCCTTGTAGAAGTTCCGGGAGAAGTAGAGCGCCTCAAAGGCCTTCAAATGCGCAGGGCCACGGGACAGCATATAGACATCGCTGCCGGCGAGTGTTTCGAAAGGTTTTCGCAAGTGAGTGCAATACGTGAATCCCGCAAAACCAAACTGTTGCAGCGCATACTCGAATTCGTCCGCCAATTCATCTAGGCCATCAGCATTCTGGAGTTTGCTATAAAATTCATCGCTCATCTGAATTTTCTCCGTCAGATATCACCGGCACCTTGTAGCCATCTTTTGATGGTGAGAGGCTGCGCAATCAATACCAGACTTTTGCTATACCGCGCTCACTCCAGAACCGGAAACTTCTCGTGTGTAATGACGCGGAAG
>CAJXVF010000413.1 GCA_913060845.1 uncultured Alphaproteobacteria bacterium
TCTACACCTCTCTATTCGTCGGCAGCGTCAGATGTGTATAAGAGACAGCTTATATTCAGGCTTGTCCTCAATATACGGCAGGATGGTCGCGGCGACTTCCTGCACCGCTTGGTGAAATTCTGTTTCGCCAGGACTGCGTTTTTTCACGCCTTCCATGAAATCGTTCAGATCGTTTCCTGCAAAAGCCATTGGTGTCTCCCCCCAAAGATGGTTTCAAAAGTTGTTAGCGTGTATCGCGGTGTTCACTTGCATGGCTCACCGCCCCCACGCATTAACTATAGTTACTGCCTAAGTCTAAGCCGGGTCAATGTGACGCCGCTCACGTCTGCAAGCTTTCTACTGACATTTGCTTGAAGGCGAATGAACAGGCGCGGTTAATCGTCTGCCCATTTCTTTTCGAAGTCCCACACGGCCTCAAAGCCCATGCGCTTTGAGAACTCCATGAAATTGGCCAAGGGCGCCTCTGCGCCAATACTAGAGCCAGTTTCACGGATTTGGCCGTATACGTTTTGCAGCGCCGCCCCCATGGCAAGAAACCCAGACGCCGGATAGATCGCCATGGCATAGCCCATGCGTTGGTATTCAGCGACGGACAGCACTGGCGTGCTGCCACCTTCAACAACATTCACCAGCAATGGAGCGTCGATTTCTGCACAAATCTGCTCCATCTCCGCTTCGCTTTCTGGGCTTTCGACGAAGACGACATCTGCCCCCGCTTCTCTAAATGCCTTGCCGCGCTTGATCGCTTCATCCAGCCCGAGACCAGTGCGGGCGTCCGTGCGGGCAATGATCAAGAAATCATCGGATCGGCGAGATGCAACGGCGACTTCCAGTTTCCGCACCATGTCATCAAGCGGAATAACGCGGCGCATGGGGGTGTGGCCGCATTTCTTTGGGAATTCTTGGTCCTCAAGCTGGATACCCGCAGCACCCGCCTGCTCATAGCCCTCAACGGTATGCTGGACATTCATCAACCCGCCATAGCCTGTATCGCCATCCGCGATGATCGGCGTGTTGGCGATGCCGCAAAACACTTTCACCCGCTCGACCATATCCCGGTAGCTGGCGATGCCTGCATCAGGCAGTCCAAGATGCGATGCGACCGTGCCATATCCTGTCATATATAGCGCATCAAAGCCCATCGGGTCTGCCGTGCGCACGGAAATTCCGTCAAATATGCCCGGTGCGGATACAAATTCACGCGCCAAAAGCTTCCGTTTCAATTCAGACATTACAGTTTCCTCACTCGACAAATTATGATGTTCGCCCCCATGATAGACGAACATTGCAGGAGGAAAACATGGCTGAAGCAATTTCAGTCTTCTGGCAGCCCCATTGAACAAGCTGCCTCAGGATTAAAGAATTCCTCTCGATCCGTGGGATTGAGTTCAAATCGATAGACGTAGCTAATGATGATGACGGGATGGCTGCATTGCAGGCGCTTGGCGCGCGGTCCGTTCCTGTTGTTTCCAAAGGCGATAAGTTTGTTTTCGCGCAGAATGTCCGCGACGTTGTGGAGTTTCTGGGCATTAATGAAGACGTTGGCCCCAAACTCACTCAAGCTGAATTGGCTGCACGTGGCGACATGATCTGGCAGGCGGCGACACGCTATGTCCGCCAAATGCCGCAATCAGCCTTGGCGAAAGAACTACCAAACCGTCCGCGCAGCTACCGTGTGCTGATGCACCATATCTTCCAGATCCCGACTGCGTTCCTTGGCGCACGTCGCGCTGGCGATCCGCTGGTGTATGAGCAACTGGTGGCACCGCCGCCCGAAGATATGCAAACGCCGGATGAGATTGCCGATTTTGGTAAAGCCATGCGGCTGGACTTCAAAGCATGGGCGGAATCAGAAGGTGCCAACATCTGCACGGGCGAAATGTCGACCTATTACGGCACACAGCAAGCGCACGAAGTGCTGGAGCGCACGGTCTGGCATTCTACCCAGCATGTCCGCCAAGTGATGTCTCTGCTGGAAATGGAAGGCGTTCAACCGGACCAACCATTGCCAGAAAGTGCTTTCGACAAACTGCCCTTGCCGTTAAAGGTCTGGGACGAATAGAGCAGGCGCGCCCTCAGCGCCTGAACGAAACGGGAGATGGCGATGCGGCCATTAGGTCTTCTATTGGTCGCAGCAGCTTTGGCTGTGCCGATCCCTTGGTTTGCAGCCCTTGCAGGCCAACATGATCCAATTGCGCTGCTGAGCCAGTATTTCGGCTCGGCAGCGTTGATTGTGATGGCTATCTCTCAACTGCTAGCGACCCGGTTTCGTGTGCTTGAAATCATTTTTGGCGGCCTCGACCGAATACGTGCTGCATAAGTGGCTCGGCATTAGCGCCCTCGCGTTCATTCTGCTGCGCGATACGATTGATGCCGAAATGGACGGTCTCGGCGCTGAGACCCTGCTCGTCGAAATCGCCGAGACGTTCGGTGAAATCAGCCTGTACGGGATTTTGGCGCTGGTGGTGATCACCATCGCGACCTTCGTTCCATATCACCTCTGGCGCCTGACCCATCGCTTTATTGGCGGGTTCTATGCGGCGTCCGCCTTCCATTTTGCGTTCATCTTGAAGCCATTCGCATTGACGGACCCAGCTGGGCTTTACGTGCTGGCGTTCTGCGCAATCGGGATACTCTCATATCTCTACACGCTGCTGGTCTCAGGTCGCCTTGCCAACGCTCATAACTATGTCGTGGACACTGTTGGGCGGGCCGGAGACGCTTTAGCGGTCACGCTGGCACCAGCAGGTCGAGGCATGCGCCAAGCACCCGGCCAGTTCGCATTCGTACAATTCGAAGCTCCTGGATTTACAGAACCGCATCCGTTCACCATCAGCCAAGGGCCTGCGGATGACAGGCGCATTCGGTTCACTATCAAACCGCTTGGCGACTTCACGGATGTGTTGGGATCAGCCCTGAAGCCAGGCGTTAAGGCAAAAGTTGCTGGTCCATACGGCCGTTTCCAACGGAAATCTGGCGGCGGGCCAGAAGTGTGGATTGCTGCCGGTATTGGCGTCACACCATTTGTCGCGTGGGCTGAAGCGCTGGAAGCCGATGCGCCGCCAGTATGGCTTTTCTACTGCATCAAATCTCGCGAAAGTGCCGCCCATCTGGATACGCTTGAAGCGATCGCTGCGGCGAATGCTGATTTCAATGTGGTGCTGGTTGAATCTGGCAAGGATCCGCGCCTAACCGCCGCCATAATAGCGGAGTCGATTGACGGCCCAATGTCCGAGATATCTGCTGCGTTCTGTGGGCCAAAGCCGATGCGGGAAACCTTGCAACAGGATTTTCAGGCCCTCGGTCTCCGGCGCTCACGCTTTCACTTTGAGGAATTCGAAATTCGCTCCGGCATTGGCTTGCGCTTGATGCTGGCATGGTTCCTCAAGCGGATCAGAAAGTAATCATTTCCGCCGGCCAACATCTTCACCCCAGCGCTGAACGTGGCCTGTGTCGATATCAAACAGGTCAAGCGCGCGGCCAATAGTATGATCTGTCTCTTATACACATCTCCGAGCCCACGAGACCTCTCTACATCTC
>CAJXVF010000414.1 GCA_913060845.1 uncultured Alphaproteobacteria bacterium
GAGACAGGTATCGGATGAAAGCATGCAGCCAGAAGCTGAAGCTGTTGTGGACACACCAACTGACACACCGGCTGAAACGCCAGTTGAAGCTGCACCAGAACCGGCACCCGCCCCTGTTGAAGCTGTCACTGAGCCCGCGCCAGAGCCGGAACCTGCACCAGAGCCAGAACCCGTCGTAGAAGCAACGCCGGAGCCTGTCGCTGAAACCGCTCCTGAGCCGGAGCCTGAAAAGCCCGCTGGCCCGCCTAAATCTGGCTGGTGGCGTCGCCTCAGCTCCTAACATTCTAACCTAACGCCCTAAACGGAAAGGTCCCCCAAGATGACCGGCCGCATGTTCCTGCAAACGCCTGGCCCTACGAATATCCCTGACGATATTCTGAGCGCCATGCACCGCCCGGCGGAAGATTTCTCCACGCCGGAATTCATCGCCACCATGACGGCGATGTTCAGTGAGCTGAAAGACTTGTTTGCGACCATTGGCGAGGTCTTCGCCTATATCGCGAACGGCCATGGCGCGTGGGAAGCCTCCATCGTCAACCTTCTCTCCCCCGGTGACCATGTGTTGGTGCCGGAAACGGGGCGGTTTTCCGTTGTGTGGCGGGACATGATCAAGGCGTTTGGCATCACCGCGGAAGAAATTCCGAATGACTGGCGGAGCGCGATTGACCCGCAACAGGTCGAGGATGCACTGCGCCGGGATACGGAACGCAAAATCAAGGCCGTGCTGATCGTCCATGTGGAAACTGGCACGGGCTCCGTTACGGACCTCCGCGCCATCCGCGCCGCGATTGATGCAGCAGGCCACCCAGCGCTGCTGGTCGTGGACGCCATCGCATCCTTCGGCTGCCATGAGCTGAAAATGGATGAAATGGGCGTTGATTGCGTTATCGCTGCCTCCCAAAAAGGCCTGATGATGCCGATTGGCCTGTCGTTCACGGCGGCTGGCCCGAAGGCGATGGAAGTTTCTGAAAAATGCACGGCGAACCGGGAATATTGGTCCTGGAAAAGCCGGATGGCGCTGGAAATGTACCGGCGCTTCTGCGGCACCGCCCCCATGCATATGGTCTGGGGCCTCATGCGGACCATGGAGAAAATCCGCGAAGAAGGCATCGACAACATCATCGCCCGCCATGCGCGCCTGGGTGAAGCCGCGCGCCGGGCTGTTGGTGTGTGGTCCGAAGGCGGGGCGATGGAATTCAACACGATTGATCCCGCATCCCGCTCCAACTCCATCACCTGCATTCGCACCCTCGGCGATACGGACCCGGACGCGATCCGAACAATCGCCCGCGAGAAATTTAATGTCAGCCTCGGCGGCGGACTGGCCGACCTCAAAGGCAAGGCCTTCCGCATCGGCCATATGGGGGAGATGAACGAGCCCATGCTGCTCGGCGCCCTTGGCGGCGTGGACATCACGCTGAAACACATGGGCGTTCCCCATGGCGATGGCGCGCTGAATGCTGTCTCGAAATACCTGGCTGAAACCGCGTAGACGCTTAGACCTAAAGCCGACCTCAAGGAGACCTCCCCATGGCCCGCGTACCCTACCTGGACGCTGAAGACCTGCCGGAGGAGCACAAGCCCCTTCTGAGCCGCCCAATCAACCTGTTTCGTGCGCTGGTGAATTCACCGGGTGCGGCAAAGGCGATGTCTGGCCTCGGCGGGTATATCCGCCATGGCTCACAGCTGGACGGGCGCGTGCGTGAACTGGCGATCCTGCAAGTCGGCTGGCTCGCCAAAAGCCCCTATGAATGGTCCCACCACGTCAAAATCGGCAAAGATTTCGGCCTGAATGACGCTGATATTGAAGCGCTGAAGGCAGAGACCGCTGGCGAGACCACGTCCCTCTCCCCGCTCGAGCGCCTCGCCTTAAAGGGTGCGCGCGAAATGGCGGTGGGCGGTGAGATGACGGAGGCGACCTTCAAAGACCTCGAAGAGCATCTCCAGCGCGACCTCCTGATAGACCTCATCGTCACCATCGGCTTCTACTGCGCCGTCGTCCGCATCCTGCCGTCTCTCGGCATTGATGTTGAGGACAGCTACCAGCCATATTTGGATGCCCACCCACTGCCGGAATAACGCCCCATGCGCCTTACCCTGATCGCCGCCGCTGCCGTCGCCTTCATGGCCACAAGTTCCGCAGCCTTGGCCGAACAATCCTGGTCCCATAAAGCCTGGAGCGTTGCCAAAGAAGGCGAGACTTGCACGCTACGCACGGGCGGCGATGGCGATGGATTCTTCAGCATTACGTTTAAGAATGGCGGCTTCGACCCGAGCGCCACATATCGCCCGCTGATGGTGCGCGGCTACGCTGCACCGTTTGAACTTTCCGACGACATTGACGTCGCCATAGACGGCAAGACGACGCTCTTCGGCGAAGAAATGGCCGTGTATGACGGCACGGACACATATGGCAACTATTTCCGCGCCGCCAGCCTAACCGCCGGCTTCGTCCCCGACCTCACCGACGCACTGCGCAAAGGCAACACCATCGCCTTCCAACGCATCCACCCAGCTGAAACCCGCACCATAGACACCATAAGCCTCTCCGGCTTCACCGCCGCGCTGCTAAAGGCGTCCGACTGGTGCAAATTTGATGCGAAGAAGCTGCCGAGGTCATGAGATCAATCTAACGGGCGGAGGCCAGCGAGTGTTCCCTCGCGCGGGCCACGATAAGGCATCAGCAGGCGGTTGGGCGCCGCCCGCGCCCAGGCGCGCGCTTCATGGCCGATCCACCAGGGATAGCCTTTCTCGGTGGGTCTCGGCGGCGGGAAGTCTGGCGCGTAGGTGTGGCCCAGGTTTTTGTTGGACATGACCTTATTCAAGCTCCGCATAATCTTCTGTACCAGCTTCGCATCCTCCGGCCGCTCCCGACGGCAGCGAAAATAGATTTCGCCTTCACTCAAGCATTCAACCTCACAACCGAGCAGCTTCTCTGTCCGGAGAAACGCGCAGGTTTCGATGGAGCCGTTGGGGAACCAAGTCGATACATGTCCATCTTTCCATTTCCCCGAAACCTGGTACCAATACCAATCAGGATGCCATTCCCCCATGCAGGGATACATCTGCGCCGTTCGTCCGGGATTTCGCTCTGTCCATGTCGGCGTAATGCGGTCGGATGTGACAAGCTTTGGTTTTTCAGGTGAGCTTGGCCAATTGCCCTCAACAAACACGGTCCCCGGCGCCGCCGCCTGAATGGCGGCAGCGGCAGGGTCCATATCATCAGGTGAAAGCACAAGCCTGCGACTGATGAAGCGGGGGCGTGTCCCATAAGGCTCCCTTTCGGGTTCTAGCACTGGAATATCACCGTTCATCGATCGACCCTCCGCTACAGTGCTACTTCAAATAGCATTCTTACTTGGCCTCATCATTACGGGGTCAGAACATGAGATTGCTGTAGGGACGAAGCAGGCAGTTGGGCTTAGCGGCAGACTAAGCGTGAGCGAGATTGGTATTCCAGACTGCTAGTTTGGCTTCGGTTTCAGAGCCCGTTTTAAAAGTTGTTGAGTGATAACAGTGGGATGTGATTCCATCGGAT
>CAJXVF010000415.1 GCA_913060845.1 uncultured Alphaproteobacteria bacterium
TCAAACATAAAGGTCAAGCCATCAAATTCGGCTCCTCTATGACTCCGGGTATAACTGGCAAACTTTCTCGATATAGGCCACCAGCTGGGCCGCACTTTCGTCCGGCGTATCCGCATCCGTATCAACGATGCATTCAGGCGCTTCCGGCGCTTCATAGGGTGCAGAAATACCCGTGAATTCAGGAATTTCCCCAGCCCGTGCCTTTTTATAGAGCCCTTTAGGGTCGCGCGTTTCGCAGACGCTCAAATCCGCCTTGATATAGACCTCGTGGAAACTATCTCCCGCCGCCTGCCGCGCCCGGTCTCTGTCTGACTGGTACGGGGAGATGAAAGAGGCCAGCACGATTGTGCCAGAATCCGCGAACAGTGAAGCGACCTCACCGACCCGCCGGATATTCTCTGCCCGGTCTTCAGGGGAGAAGCCTAAATTGGCGTTCAGGCCGGTACGAACGTTATCTCCATCCAATACGTATACGTTGAAGCCTTTCAGGAAGAGCTGCCGTTCCGTTTCCCGAGCAATTGTTGATTTGCCGGATCCAGACAAGCCCGTCAGCCAATAAACGCCGCCCCGGTGGCCGTTCCGCCGCCAACGGGCCGAGCGATCGATTTCACTTTCACTGGCCGTGATGTTGGTGGAGCGCACGGTGATGGCTTCCCGCTGGTCTGGGTAGCCTTCCATGGAAATGACGCCGCCGCCGACAATGCGGAAATTGCGGCTAATGACGAAACGCCCCGTTTCCGGGTTCGCCCTGGCCTCATCCAACGCCAACATTGAGCGCGTGCGGAGGACAATTTCTGCGACTTCGTTGCGGTTCACAGCATCTGCGCCGCCGCCTGCCAGGCTTTCTGTATCGATCACCCGTTCAATCGCCTGGACGCGCGCTTCGGCGTCCATGGAATTAATGCGAAGCTTTACGGTGTCACCCACTTTCAGCGGTTGATCATCCAGCCAGAATATCCGGCCTCGGAAAACATTGGTCAGGACAGGCGCTTCTTCGATATGGCTCGCCAGCTCACCGCGCTCGACGAATATCTGGCGGTCCAGCGTGATGCCAATGGCCTCACCGACTTTGGCTTCCAGCTTCTCTGGCGCGCTCCAAGTCTCAATGCTCTCAACCCGTGCCGTTTTGCCGGATGGGGAGAATAGCAGCGTATCGCCCTGGCGCAATTGGCCGGCGGCGATGGTGCCAGCAATTATCCGCCGTTCGTCAAACTTGTAGACATCCTGCACTGGCAGGCGGAGCGGCATGAAGGCGGGTGGGCGGCGCGGCTTAAACGTATCCAGCGCCTCCAGCACGGTCGGGCCGTCGTGCCAGGCCATTTTGTCGGACTTAACGGCGATGTTCTCACCTTCACGGGCAGAAATCGGAATGATCACCTGGGGGTCCGCACCAAGCTCCTGCAGATATGCGCGAACATCCCGCGCGATTTCGGAAAACCGCTGCTGGTCATAATCCACCAGATCCATCTTCGTGACGACAACCGCGACCTGCTCAACGCCCAACAACCGCAGCAAGTATGCGTGGCGGCGGGTTTGCTCCTTCAGTCCTTCACTGGCGTCCACCATCAGCAATGCGGCTTCGGCGTCCGCAGCACCAGTGACCATGTTTTTGAGGAATTCTACGTGGCCCGGCGCATCGATCACCACATAGGGGCGCACCGCCGTATCGAAGCGAATACGGGAAACATCAATCGTCACACCTTGGTCGCGCTCAGCTTGGAAGCTATCCAGCAGGAACGCCCATTCGAGCGCTTGGCCGCGCTTGGCAGAAATCGCCTTCAAGCGCTCTAGCTTCTCAGCCGAAAGCGCGCCGGTTTCATGCAATAGGCGGCCAACAAGCGTAGATTTTCCATGGTCCACATGGCCAACGATGACCAATTTGACAGGATCAGTTTGCAGCTCTTGTGCTGTCATCACCTCGTCCCCCATCACATATACCCATCGCGGCGGAGGCGCTCGAAGCTGTCTTCGGCTTCATGGTCCATGGCTCGCCCGGCGCGTTCGGAGGTGTTGGTGGTTTCCAGCTCGTGGATAATGGAATCGAGCGTGTCAGCATTGCTGGGAACCGGGGACGTGATGTCCTGGTCGCCAAGTGAGCGATAGCGCATGCCGTCTTTGGCGAAATACAGATCCACCAACGGAATGCCTTCGCGGCGGACATAGCGCCAGATATCCAGCTCCGTCCAACCCAAAATCGGATGGATGCGCACATGCGTTCCTGGCGGAAATTCTGTGTTGAACTGGTTCCAGAACTCTGGCGGTTGATTGCGGAAATCCCATTCCGCCGCCTCGCCGCGTGGGCTGAACACCCGTTCCTTGGCGCGCACCGCTTCCTCATCCCGCCGAATGCCAGCGATGACGCCGGTATAGCCGTATTCTTCCAGCAGTGACTTCAGACCTGCCGTTTTCCGCGCAGCAGAGCGAGCCGCGGGCGGTAGGGTTGGGTCCATGTCTTCGACCGGCGGGCACTCACCCGTGATCAGCCGGAGATTCCATTCTTCAGTATAGCGGTCCCGGAAATCGTACATTTCCTTAAACTTTTTACCCGTATCGACATGCACGACCGGAAACGGCACATGGCCATAGAACGCCTTCTTGGCGAGCCAAACCATCACGTTTGAATCTTTGCCGAGCGACCACAACATCGCTAGGTCATCAAACCGGTTATAAGCCTCCCGCAGAATAAAAATGCTGGCGGCTTCAAGTTCATCCAACTCAGTCATGTAAATCGCATCCTGCGGAATATCACGGGTGGGCCATAAGTCGGGGTATTAAGCGCGGGGCATAGCTGATGCCATGTGCTGTCGCAATACATACAATTTAATGCATTCTGATTAATGCAGAATATATGTCTGGCATTCTAGATAACTCTTAGTCAAAGACTATTGGAGTTTTACGGGTATGCACATCGGCTCACCCGGCTCGATGTCCCTGATCGAAGGCAGGAGCCATTCTATCTCCCGCTCCAAGGTCGCCGAAGATGGTAAGGCAGACCCCAAGGGCGAATCCCTGGGCGTGCTGCCTGAACCGCGTTCGGCCCCAACAAATATCATTGGCAAAGTTGAATCCACTAGCGACGGGCGCCTTGGCGTGATCGTCTCCGCGACTGTTGTTGGTCGCGCGCCGCCCTCGGGCCTCATCCTACAGGTTCAAGTTAAGCCGACAGACGGACGTGGTGCGGAAACTGGCGACGATGTCGCAGACCGTGTGCGCCAGGGCCTTTCGCCCCAAGATGGCCCTGGCTTAGCCTTTGGCGTCCGCCAGCAGGAAGAAATGGCACCGGCTGAACGGGCTGAAGTGCAGGAGATGCAAGGCCGGGACGCGTCCGTCCGCCGGGAAGAGCAAGCCCACGCTGCCGCTGCCGGATCCATGGCCGGCGCCATCCAATACGAATACGCTACGGCCCCGATGGCCGACGTTATGTGATCAACGGCTCCGTTTCCATCGAAGGCGAGTCGATTTCTGGCGATCCGAAGGAAATGGAACGCAAAGGCAAACGCCTGTCTCTTATACACATCTCCGAGCCCACGAGAC
>CAJXVF010000416.1 GCA_913060845.1 uncultured Alphaproteobacteria bacterium
GCCCATGAGAGTGCCGCACCTTGGGTCGGCCTTCGCGACCATGCGCTGTTTTTGCTGCTGTATGCCGCTGGCCTCCGCATTGGCGAAGCAATGGCGCTAACACGGGGACAGGCCCCTGTTGGCGAGACGTTGAGCGTTACTGGTAAAGGCGGCAAGGAGCGCATCGCGCCGATCCTGCCAGCCGCCCGCCTCGCCATAGATGCCTATCTAAAACAGTGTCCCTTCAGCGGAGACGCTGCTGATTCGCTATTCCTAGGCGCGCGTGGCGGGCCGCTAGCGGATGGGATTGCGCGCAAACGCATGCGGGAGATCAGGCGCGCGCTTGGGTTGCCGGAGAGTGCAACGCCTCATGCCCTCCGCCACAGTTTCGCAACGCACCTGATGGCGGCGGGAGGTGACTTGCGCACCATCCAAGAATTGCTTGGCCATGCGGATCTATCGACGACACAACGCTATACAGGCGTTGATCAGGCGCGACTGCTGGCAGCCTATAAAGCGGCGCACCCCCGCGCCTAAAGTTCAGCCGTTATAGAATCGACGGCCCTGATCTCGCATCCAGAGACGGACCAGCAAGCGTTTGTTTTGCGCATCCGGCCAGTCCTCAAACCCGGTGCGGCGATGGCCGATTTTGCGATTGTTCAAGATTTGGATCTGCCCCGGTTGAAACTGGAATGACACATCCATGCCCGGCGCGTTCATCGCCTCTTCCAAAGCGTCGAGCGCTGCAGCGCCCGCGTCATCCAATGGTTCGTTAGCAAGCTCCTGGCCGTTGATGACCTGGAACTTTGAAAGCCGGGCCAGAACATCATCGCCATCGGCTTCGAAAAGCGCATGGTGGGTGGTCATTACATCATCGGGTGCGTGTTCACGCTGGCGATCAAAATAGAATGGCTCATACAGGCGTCGCAGCAGCTCCGGCTGGGCCTCACGGAGCGCATTATGTGCTGCCTTGAAGGACACGATATGGGACATGCCGCCTGACATGGCACCCCGGATACACAACAGGGCGACATAGTTCGGCGGGCAGAGATTATAGCTATTGTCGGTATGGAAATTCTGCTCGGCATTGGTTTTGTCTGGCCGCACACCATTGCCGGGCGGGCGGCCTGTATCCGTCACATCATAGATGAGATCACCCCGGAAATTTTGCGCGACCGGGCGTTCGACCATGGAACAGATTAGCCAATGGGCTGCACGCGCGCCTGCCTCACCAATATCTTCCAGCGGCAATCGGTCAATCAGCGCAAAGCCGATACCGGATGTGAGGGTCTCATTCACCTCAGCCATAAAAGCAGTCGTCGCGGGTAAGTCAAAGTGGGCGGGCTTCAGGGCATGCAGCGGTACAGGCGATGCCGCCAGCTTCCTGGCCATAGCGATGATTTCGTCCAGCGCCGCTGCGGGCAATTGAAAGCGCCCAGTATTCGCGCCCAAGTCTGCGCCGCGCCATGCAGCGGCATCCTGAAATTCTACATCGAGCATACCGTATTCGTCCTCACGTTCCGCAACACTCCCTCTATACTGGTTCCGAATCAGTCTTGGGAGAGCAGCGATGCTGGAACGCGATAGCGGATTTGGGCGTGTCTATGGCGATAAGGCCCGCATTGGCCTGATCGTGCCTGGCCCAAATACCGTCGCAGAGACGGAGTTCTGGCAGATGGCACCGCGCGGCGTAACCATCCACACCGCCCGCCTGCCGTTCGATCATTATGCCGACGATCCGCTGGGAGAGATGGAGGCCTATGTCCCATCCGCCGCGATTAGCTTGAAGGCGGCAGGGGTTGATCTGGTGGTTTTTTCCTGCGGCGCATCCTCCGCCCGTGAGGAAACCGGCCTGGACGACGATTCGCCAATGGACCAAATTCGGGACATCACAGATGCGCCTGTGGTCGATGCCAACGGCGCGCTCGCCCGCGAACTTAGACATCTTTGTCTGGACCGTATCGGCCTGATCACACCCTACCCGGCGGATGTCCATCAGGAGGAAAAAGAATTTCTGGAACGGAGCGGATTCACCGTCTCCCAAGAAGCCCGCTGCATTCTGGATGCCGACCAGGAAAAGATGATCGGCATGCGCCGCGTGCCACCTGATATGGTGATTGAGGCGGCCCTGCCCATGGCCCCAGACGTCAACGGCTACGCACTTGGTTGCACTGACATGCCGACCATGGCCGCGATCATGGAAATCGAAACCCGCACCGGCAAACCCGCCCTCTCCATGACCCTCGCCATGTGGCGCGAAGCCTGCCGAGTGTTGGACCTAAACTAGAGCCATCAACACGCGATTATATGTTGGCAGGACTTTCTGGGCGAACGGCACCAACATCGCGCCAGATATGGCGAACGCCAAACCGCTTCTCAAGCATGTCGCCGACCTTCAGGAAGGCTGCCAGCTCACGTTCTTTGAGGCCAGGCAACGCTTTTACATCCAATCCTGTCCAGGGTAGGAACGGATTGCGGCGCATATGCCAGCGCAATTCGATCCGAACCGTGGACTTCTCAGACTGCGCTCGGCCATGAAATCCAAATGTGTCCGCGACAAGCAGTGTATTTGCCTTCACAACCAACCGCTTGGCCGGCGGCAGTCCAAGCGCCTGCAATTCACTGCCGCGTATGCGGAATGATCCGCTTGCCTGATGCGCACGCGGGTCATTCATCGCAGACAGTGCGCAATTGTGCTGCCAATTAAGTCGCTCCGACGTGAGCTTGTGAGACCCGGGCACGTAGCACACAGGGCCGTCATCTTCCCCCACATCTCGCAGAAAAAGCCATGCTTTCGCCGTTGAATGAAATGTATCCGTATGCAGGTCCGTTTGCGGGTCTCTGCCTGCGATTGACGGGTCAGCGAGTACTGTTTGCAGAAAACTGGTTGGCCGCCCACCGCGTGAAGATGCGGATCTGATTTGATTGAGCGCACGGTGATCTCGCAGGCTTTGCGCCAACGCAGGGTTGGCATTGAGCATCTTTGGTGGCGTTGGAATCATACGGGTTACCGTATGCCCTTGCCGCATCTCTCTGGCAGAAAACGTGCCATTCAACACTTCTGCCTTGAGGGCAGAAAATTGGCTTTCTGGCAGAAAATCCTCTGTCCAAATAAAGCCATTCTCATCGAATTGAGCACGGTCTTCGGCAGGAATAGAACGCGCCAACACCTGGCGGCGCCGGTCCGCCATGGCCGCCGCTAACTGGACCCGCTTGCGGTGTAGTCCATGCGTATTCAGCCATGCATTAGCAAGAGTAGGGTTTTTACGCAACGACTTAGCCGTACCAGCGATTTGGAACAGCCAAATAGGCGATTGAAGGACACTAGATGACCGCACTGTTTCAAATTCCTGATTATTCGGAAACGAACCTACGCATCTACCCAAATCAACAATGGGTCGTCACATTGTCAATTTAGCAGTCGGATCACTCCCCAATTAGGGCGATATTATGCAAACAAGGTGCCACGTATTTGCGCACAAGCACCTGTCTCTTATACACATCTCCGAGCCCACGAGACCTCTCTACATCT
>CAJXVF010000417.1 GCA_913060845.1 uncultured Alphaproteobacteria bacterium
CCGATGGAATCACATCCCACTGTTATCACTCAACAACTTTTAAAACGGGCTCTTATATTAAGCCATTTAGCAGTATCGCTAGAATTAAGGCCGGACGCTAGGGCCAAGGCCACTGGAATAGTCAAATTCGCATGGCCGCATTGTAAAAACCGCCATTGCGGACTGTATTGTCCGGCAAGTAGTATCGCACCTTACATATTTATGGATCGCGCCGAAACCCACATGCCATCCTCAACAGCAGACTCTTCCCGCCCGGGTGACCGGCCCGGCCTGGCGATACTGCTGGTGCTGCTGGCAATGTTCCTTTTGGCGACTATGGACGCTATCGCCAAGCATCTGACGGAAAGCTTGGCTATCCCGCAAATCCTAGGCGTGCGCTTCGCAATCTTCTTCTGTTTCGCACTGATGCTGGCCGCCCCGCGCGGTATTCGCGTAACGGCGCGGTCCGAGCGGCCGAAGCTTCAAATACTGCGCGGCGTTATCCTAATTACCGAGATGTCTTTTTTCATTTACGCCTTCAGCTTGATGCCGCTGGCGGATGTGCATGCCATCGCTGCCGTATCGCCGTTAATGGTCATGGCGATCGCCGCAATTTTCCTTGGCGAACGCATTGGCCCCCGCCGATGGATCGCAGTCGGGGTCGGCTTTGTCGGCGTATTGATCATTATACGGCCCGGCGGCAGCGTGTTTGACCCAATTTCGCTGATCCCGCTCGGCGCCGCCTTCGGTTGGGCCGTGTATCAAGCAATGCTGCGGATGGTGGCAGCAGGTGACTCACCGCAAACGACGACGTTCTATACCGCAGGCGTCGGCATCATAGGCTTTAACCTGATCTCACCCTTCGTCTGGCGACCGCCCGACCTGGAGACATGGATTGGGCTGATTACTATCGGCATACTGGGCTCTATCGGGCACTTTCTCTTGCCCGTCGCCTATCGGTTGGCACCCGCATCCACCCTGCAGCCATTCGCCTACATGATGCCGCTCTGGGCCACTGTCATGGGTTGGCTGGTCTTCAGCCATTTGCCAGACCAATGGACGATGATCGGCGGCGGCGTGATCATCGCCAGCGGCCTATATGCGCTCTACCGGGAACGCATTGCAGAGCGGCGGATCAAGCCTATTCCTCAAGTTGCGGCAAGCGATACCGATCCTCTGGCTTGAGCCAGCCCTTGAAATTTGGCTTGCGCTTTTCTGCGAATGCAGCGCGGGACTCAATGAGATCGCTGAGATCACCATGGGCATGCAGGCGGGTCCCGAGATCATCAAATGCAGGCGTGATGCTGGGGCGCATCTGGCGCATGATGTGCAGCGTGTTGACCCGCGCTGCTGGCGGCAAGGTCATAAGGTGTTCAGCCATTTTCATGGCCTCATCCATCAGGTCCGCTGCTGGAACCACACGGTTCAAGAAGCCAATCTCATGGAAGCGCTGCGCGGTGAACCGATACCCCATCGCCATCTCAAGTGCGACTGGATAGGCCACATTGGCGATATGACCATGATTATAGCCGCCAAGCAGCCAACGCTTCGCTTCGGACACCTCAAAAATGGCCGTATCTGCAGCGACGCGAAGGTCCGTGCCTTCGACCAGCATGAACCCGCCGCCCATGGCAAAACCGTTGATCGCGCCAATAATCGGCTTGCTGATTTTGCCGGTGCGGAACGGGTCTTCCATCGGCAGCTTACGGCCGCCGGGCGTATTGTCCTTCAGCGCCTCTTTCATATCTTCGCCCGCACAGAACCCGCGCCCGGAGCCAGTGAAGATAGCGACCTCCAAGACTTTGCTGGCTTCAAATTCCGTCCAGGCTTCCGCCATGGCGCAGCGCATTTCATAGTTCAACGCATTCAGGCTTTCAGGCCTGTTCATCCGCATCACAAAGATTTGCCCGTGGGTTTCAGTTTCAAGTACAGCCATCAGGCTTATCCTTTCACAGTCACATGATCGTTGATCGCATCGTTCCAAGCTTCTGGGTCGAAGCCATGGGAGCCCGCGACGGTTTTGAATTGAACGCGGCCGTCAGCGTCTAGCAGATACAAACGCTCCGGCAAGGCATTGTAAGCGCTGTCGATTGTGTCTTCCATATCATCGACGACCATGGGCATGTTGAGCGCTAGTTTCAGCATGCAGACTTCTGCCAGGGCGTCACGCTCATCCTTGGTGGTCGGCGTATCATAAATCACGTCATCGTCCAGATTGGCTTCGACCTGCCAGCCATCCGATGGATGCGCTTCTTGGATATAGACGCAGAGGAATTGGACTTTATCTTGGAACTTCGACGCGATTTCGTTCAGGCGCACGGCCTGTTTGCGAAATGGCGGTCAGGTGTAGGAGCCGAAAACCAGGCCGACCGGTTTACCGCGCATCGAAGATAGCGTTAGCGTCTTGCCCGTTGGCTTGCCGCTGGGGGTCAACCGTTCTGCCGAGAAGTCAGGCGCGATGTCGCCGACCTCAGGTGCAGCTTCTTCTCGCAGTAAGCGACCGGCGCGCATTTCGGTATATTGCTCTGGCGTCATCATCATTCTCGCCCAGCGGTCCTTCGGGATATCCCGCCAGTCTGCCGGATAGCTAATTTCAGCCATGCCCAACGTCCCTTCCCTGTCGTTCAAACTTCACCCTATCATGTCCCCAGCACATCATTCGAGACAGGAGCTAATTCCATGACAGCCTATGTGATCGCCCGCGTAAACGTGACCAACCCTGAAAAATATAAGGGCTACCAAGCACTGACCCCCGATGCGATCGCCAAGAATGGCGGTAAATTTCTGGTGCGCGGCGGCCCTGTTGTAACAATGGAAGGCGACGATGAATCGCGCCGTGTCGTCGTACTGCAGTTTGATGACGTCGCCGCAGCAAAGACCTTTTATGATTCGCCAGAATATCGCGAAGCCCGCGCGGCCCGCGAAAATGCGGCTGATTTCCAAATGATCATTGTAGAGGGCGTTTGATTCATGGGTGATCTCACCATCAAGGATGTCCGCGTCACGCTGCTAAGCGTGCCCTATGTCGAGCAACCCTCATTGCAGGCCGGATATAGCCGGGACCGCGATATATTGCTGTGTGAGATCGAAACAGCGGCTGGACATGTCGGGCTCGGCTATCAGCTGTACCTCCGTGAAGGCATGCGGACCACAAAAGCGGCAATTGAAGAACAACTAGCACCTCGCATTATTGGCCGCGATGCCACCGAAGTTGAAGGCATCTGGAAGGATCTATGGACCTCTACCCTGGCAGACGGTCGCGGCGGTGCGCCCGTACTTGGGCTTTCCGCCATTGATGTGGCGCTTTGGGATATCGTTGGCCAAGCAGCGAACATGCCGCTCCATCGGCTATGGGGGCATTCACAAAAAGAAGTGAAAGCTTACGGCTCCGGCGTTTGGCGGGGCATGACGCGCGAAGGCATGATCGAGAAAGCGCTGCGGTTCAAGAGTGAAGGTTTCTCTGCCATCAAGATGCAGATCCTGTCTCTTATACACATCTCCGAGCCCACGAGACCTC
>CAJXVF010000418.1 GCA_913060845.1 uncultured Alphaproteobacteria bacterium
ACGAGATGTAGAGAGGTCTCGTGGGCTCGGAGATGTGTATAAGAGACAGGAGCGACGCAGTTGTTTGCCGATAACGGAAGTCGGGCATGACGGCAGCCAGATATGCGCGCGCGATGACGTCAAATAACTTCTTCTCGTCGATTGAAAGCCGTGGCCAAATCGTCCTCAGATCATCGACCGTATTGACGTTGGGGATGACAGCATGATGGCTGGCGCCAACCAGCCCCTTGTCATGGAAAGCGCCCGTCGCGCCTTTACGGATGACGGGCGGCGTCGGCACGGGGATGGTGGCGAAAGTTTTGCCCACCTGAAGTCCTGCTACGATCTTCGGCACATCGGAGATTAAGGTCTCTGGCAGATAGCGGACTTCGGCGCGGGGATAGGTGATGATCTTTTTGCCCTGCCCGTCATAAAGCTCCTGCGCGACATCCAGAGTCTTAGCCGCGGTCCAGCCGAACCTGGAGGAACAGTATTTTTGCAGCGAAGGGAGATCATGGAGTTTAGGCGGCCCACGCCGCTTATCCTCAACACGCACGTTGAGCGGACCTTCAAAGTCCCGAGCCGCCGTGACGATGCTCTCTGCGATCTGTCGCTTAAGAATACGCTCCTGCAGGGCGTGTCGCATCTGGAATTGACCACCGGCGACTTTTGCCGTGACGACAATCTCAAAATATGTGACAGGCACGAAGTCACAAATTTCCAGCTCGCGTCTGCACACGATCGCCAGGGTTGGCGTCTTCACGCGGCCAACGCCAATGACGCCCTGCCTGCCTTGGCCAAGGATTACAGTCGCGGTTCGCGTCAGTGAAAGGTTATATATCTGATCTGCCTGCCGGCGCGCGACGGCGGCTGCATAAAGACGGCCATAGTCTGCATTCGGTTTTGCCTGGCTGAAGGCGCTTCGAATGCTCTGAGCATCCTGTGCGGTAAAGAGCACCCGCAAGACCTCACCGCGGTACTTATAATGCTCGAGAATTTCCTGACCGATGAGTTGCCCCTCACGATCACAATCGGTCGCGAGCCAGACACGCTTGGCGGTGCGTAGCGCCCCACGAATGGCCTTCAGCTTTGCCGCCTTATTGCCCCCGCTCGCTGGCCGTGTGCCGTACAGCCCATCGGGGCGCAATAAGATCGGTGACCAGCGCTTCCATTCCGGAACGACATCTTCCGGTTCAAGCAAATCGAACAAATGCCCCTCAGCGGGAAGCACGTCGCCAAAGCGAGAGCCCACCGCGGCGCGGACATCTTTCGCCTGGCTGGTCTTCTCGGTGATGACGATTTGATCAGTCATCAAGCCCTCGTTCACGGAATCTAGGAGTAGCCAAAAAGAGAACTTAAGGTGAATATATATTGGACGCAAGCCGCCAATGTAGGTGCCTCCGGTTCCGGCGCTCTGGCTCCGCGATCTTTAACTGGCGCGGCCGATCTGCCGATTTTCATCGACTTCATCAACATCGCCGGTCTCGCCATGGACCTCCTCTTTGATGACCCTTTCGGTAATTTCTGCGAGGTAGGCGGTCAGCGCGTCATTCAGTTCCTCGAACTCAGGCCAGAGCACGCGTTCAAGAAAGCTATTCGGCGCTTTTACGATGATGCTCTGGCGATGCATGCGTTTGTAGCGAAATGGTCGAAGGCCATACCGCCGGCAAAGCGCGATAAAGAGTTGGCGCGACCATCCATCCGAGATCGAAAATTTCATCTCGATCTCTGCTTCCCTGCCAGCAGCCTCCTTGAGGCGCGCACGGATCCGGTCCCCAGCAGCGCCCGCCGCCGCTTTTTCTCCTTCGGTGGCAGCGCCTGCAAACAGACTTTCAATCTTTCGGAGTTTTGCACGCAGAGCCTGTTCGGGGGTCATGTCTCACCTTCGTCGTTAATCGCAATCAACACATAATAATTGCTAAGGTCGATGGGAGCAGATCAGCAGCTTGGAAAGCCGTCAACGATTTCGATCATCTCCTCCATGGGGGCATATAATTGACGGAGCACCGTGGACAGGTCCAGGTCTTATGTCTCGTAACCGCCGCCATGCGGCAGGCCATCACTTACCGCTGTGCCGACCCATGGCACCGCCAATCATTTCGCCTAATCGATCCACGGCTGCCAGCGCCGGATCGGCATCAACGTGAGCATAGCGCTGGGTGGTGCTGGCCTGACTGTGACCCAGTAGCCGACCGATGATGGGCAGGCTGACGCCCTGTCCGACGGCGATGCTGGCGGCCGTATGCCGAAGGTCATGCAGTCGTACGCCCTCTAGTTCCGTCATCTCACAAATACGCTTCCAAGGCTTGGCCAGGTTGACCAGCGGACGGTCCGCTGATCGCCCCCGAATGATGAAGGGCGATGCGTCCGATGTCGGCAGGCTCTGCAATTCTCGTAGGATCTCAATCGTCGTCGCGCTCAGGAAAACGGGCTTCGCCCCGGTCTTGCTGTTGGGCAGGGCCAATACCCGTCGATCCCAATCAATCCACTCCCAGCGCGCGGTCAGAATTTCATTGAGGCGGGCACCGGTCAGCAACAGCAGCCGCAATGCCGCCGCCATATAGGGCGTGATGACCTGCGCCTTCAGCCCGTCGTCCAACGCCTTGCCCAAGCGCCCGATCTCGTCCGCGCTCAGATACCGCTCGCGAGACTGTTCCTTGAACTTCTGAACATGACGACACGGATTGCTGCCGTCAGGCCGCATGCCCCAACCTTCCGCCAGATTGAACATCTTCGACAGCAAAGCCAGTAGCCGATTGGCTTGATAGGGACGGGCGGCCAGCTTTTGATGCAAGTCTGCAATGTCGGCGCGAGAGACGTCAGGAAGCCGATGGGACGCCAATGCCTCTTCGATATAGAGCCGCCACAGCTGCTCGTCGTGATGCGCTGACTTTGGCTTCTTTCGCGGTAGGTGCTCATCCCGATAGCGGGCCCAAAGGTCAGCGACAGTCGCGGCCCCCCTGACATCTATGCGCGTCCCTTGGGGGTCTCCGCCCTTCGCCGCCAGCGACAGGATATCCCGGGCAATCTCCCTAGCTTGATCGCAGGTGAGAGTTCCGTGCGATCCAATCATGTACCAGCGCTGGCGCGCGCTACGCCCACCTCCAACACGATACTTGGCGACATAGCGGCGCTGGCCGCTCGGCAGAACTTTCAAGCCGAAGCCTGGCGTCTCCGCCTCCCACAAGAAGACCGGCTTCAGTCCAGGCTCGAGCGCTTCAACAAGACGCTTGGTCAGTTTGGGCATGGCGCATCAATCGTGGTTGCTAAAGACAGCATGGTATGCGAGCTTCAAACGACCGACAACCACATAGCAACCACCTGACAAAGGAATGAAGGGTAGTTAGTGGGGCGTGATGGGAGTCAAAATAGCCCTTGAGTCAGAATTAACGTATTATTTTAACACGGAAAAATCGGTAACACGTTGATATTATACGCTTTACCAAAATCATGCTTTCTCTGACTCTTAATCAGCGGGTCCACGGTTCGAGTCCGTGTGCGCCCACCAAGGATT
>CAJXVF010000419.1 GCA_913060845.1 uncultured Alphaproteobacteria bacterium
CACCTCTCTATTCGTCGGCAGCGTCAGATGTGTATAAGAGACAGGCGTTATCCTGGGGCCAAAGGCGTTTGGCCATGTCGGTGCAGGCGGATCGCTTGGCTTCGCAGACCCTGATGCCGGAATGGCGTTCGGCTATGTCATGAGCCGTCAAGGGCCGGGACTGCTGCTGAATGAGCGCGGCCAGCGGTTGGTAGACGCTGCATATGGGGCGCTAGGCATATCTGATTCGTAACTCTAAGCTTTCTCCAAACAGGCATTGATCGGGGGCAGAGAATGGCGAAAGAAGATGATGGGATTGCTGGCAAAGTCGCGATTGTAACCGGCGGCGGTGCTAAGGAAGATGGCGTTGGCAATGGCCGTGCGGCCTGCATTTTACTCGCCAGGTCTGGCGTGAATGTCGTCGTGGTCGATCTGGATGAAGCGCTGGCGGAACAGACCGTTCAGATGATCCGGGATGAAGGCGGTGAGGCGATGGCCTATGCCGCTGACGTAACCGTTGAAGCCGCATGCAAAGCGGTCGTGGACGCAGCGACGGATGCCTATGGCGGCGTTGATCTGCTCGACAACAATGTCGGCATCGGCAGCAAAGGTAGCGTTGTTGACGAGAACCTTGAGCAGTGGGACCGGGTGATGCGTGTCAACGTACAATCCATGTTTCTGATGTCAAAATACGCGATCCCCTCGATGAGCGCGCGGGGCGGCGGCGCCATTGTGAACGTGTCCTCTATTTCGGCACTTCGCCCGAAAGGGCTGACGGCCTATTCGACATCCAAGGGCGCTGTCATAGCGCTCAGCCGGGCGATGGCGGTGGACCATGCGGGTGAGGGCGTGCGCGTGAATTGTATCGCGCCTGGGCCAGTCTACACGCCGATGGTCTACAGCCGCGGCATGAGCAGTGAAATGCGTGACAAGCGGCAGGCCGCATCCCCGCTTGGGATTGAGGGCAGCGGATGGGATGTCGGCAATGCCGTGACATTCCTGTTGTCAGAGAAAGCGCGATACATCACCGGGCAAACGCTGGTGGTGGATGGCGGTGTCACCATCCGGGCCGCTGAACGCTGATATTTAGGGCGAGAGAATTAGATGACCGATCAAACCGTTGATGTCCTGATAATCGGTGCTGGCGCATCCGGTGCCGCTATGGCCTGGAGCTTGGCTGAGACGAAGATGCACATCGTGTGCCTTGAGCAAGGGCCGCTGATGAACCCGCTGACCTACCCAAGCGCCAGCATGGATTGGGAGCAACAGGCTGCTGGTGAGATGAACACCAATCCCAACGTGCGAAGCCAGCCGTCCGACTATCCGATCAATGAAGATGAGTCGCCGATTAAGATCGCCAACTTCAACGCAGTTGGCGGCGGGACGGTACTGTATGCCGGGCATTTTCCGCGCTTCCATCCATCAGACTTTCGGGTGAATTCGCTCGATGGCGTGGCGGACGATTGGCCGATTGATTATGCCGCCTTAGCCCCGTTTTACGCAGAAAACGAACGCATGACGGGCGTGGCTGGCGCGCCAGGCGACCCTGCGTACCCACAAGATAACGCAACCCGCGTGCCGCCTCTGCCACTTGGTCAGTCGGGTGAGGTGCTGGCGAAAGGTTTCAATAAGCTCGGCTGGCATTGGTGGCCTTCGGATACGGCCATCATAACCGAGGAATATGATGGTCGTGCGCCGTGCATCAATCTTGGCGCTTGCGGAACCGGGTGCGCGCAGGGTGCTAAGGGCAGTTCGGACGTCACTTACTGGCCGCATGCTTTACGCGCTGGCGTTGAGTTGCGAACGCGCTGCCGTGTCCGCGAAATCACTGTCGGCGATGACGGCATGGCGACAGGGGCTATCTATTATGATGGTGACGGCAAGGAACAGCGGATCAATGCGCATGTCGTGATTATGGCCTGCAATGGCGTTGGTACGCCGCGACTGCTGTTGAATTCTAAGTCTGCGCAGTTTCCGGATGGGCTCGCAAATTCCAGCGGCCTCGTTGGCAAGAACCTGATGTTCCATCCCTATGCCATGATCCAGGGCGTGTTTGATGAGGAACTGGACGGCTATATGGGGCCGCACAAAGCGATCCGTAGCCAGGAATTCTATGAAACCGACGCTGATCGAGGGTTCGTTAGGGGCTATACGCTAGAAATCCAGCGCGGCATGGCACCTGTGCGGACAGCAATGACGGGCCTCCGCCATAAGCGCATCCGCTGGGGTGAAGACCATCACGATGATTACCGGCGCATGTTCAAGCGCATGACAGGCATGGTCGCTGTGTGTGAGGACCTGCCGGAAGCGCATAATCAGGTCACGCTTGATCCCGTGTTGAAGGACAGCGACGGCATTCCAGCGCCTAAAATTACCTATACGGTCAGCGATAATAGCAAGCGCATGATGGATCATGCGGTCGGTAAAGCGACTGAAATTCTGAAAGCTGCAGGTGCTACTGACGTCATCAGCGAAGCGCCACTCATGTGGGGCGGGTGGCATTTGATGGGCACGGCGCGCATGGGCAAAAACTCGGAAACCTCTGTCGTGAATGAGTGGGGGCGCAGCCATGACGTGAAGAACTTGTTCATCGTTGATGGCAGCATTTTCACGACCAGCGCCGGGGTGAACCCAACCAATACAATCCAGGCGCTGGCGCTCTACGTAGCGGACCAGATGAAAAGCCGCCTCGCTACATTGTTCGATTGAGGGCTGATCTTATGAACACACAACCCGCCTTCACCGATGACGACATGCAGACGCTTGCCGCCCTCGCGAACGTCATTATCCCGCCAAGCACCGCCTATGCCGTACCAGGTGCGGGAGACCCAGATATCTGCAAAGGCATCGCTGCCGGCGCGCGTCGGGCTGAACGGTTGCAGCGCGCGCTTGGAGAATTGAATGCGCTTGCAGACGCAGCCCATGAAGGCCTTTTCCAAACACTTTCAGACAGCGAAAAGAGGGACGTGGCAGAGCAGTTCCGAAATCAGCATGCTTCTAGCGCTAGCTTAATCGAAGCTCTAACGATGCAGGCTTATTACCGCGATGTTCGTGTGATGGCTTCACTTGGCATGGACGCTCGCCCGCCATTTCCAGAAGGGTATACGCCGCCTGAAGGGGACTGGTCCTTGCTTGATCCCGTTCGTCGACGCGCGCCGCTATTTCGTAAAGCGGATTGAGGCGACACGTCGTTATATGTGCGGGCGCGCTTATTCCTCCAACGCTTCTTCTGTCTTCTTGTCGACTAATTTCAATTCGGTTTTCTTCCGGCTCTCAAATTTGTCGGCGATTGTGCCTGTCTTGTCTCCGCCGATGGCATCTTTTGCCTTCTTGAAGATCTCGTTTTCTTCTTCCTCAATATGATGATCATAGACATGGTGCAGCGTTTTAAATCGCGTGAGCCATCCGCCAGATGACATATCCATCTCGTTTAGCTCTTCTATAATGTCATCTAGAGCGGATTTGGATCATTCCGGTTCATAGCCGCATGCAGTGAAGAAGCTTC
>CAJXVF010000420.1 GCA_913060845.1 uncultured Alphaproteobacteria bacterium
ATGGTTTCCAGCCATTCAAGCACTGAGTTTTTCACCAGTATCGACCGTTTTTGGCGCAAGCTTGACCTTAGGAAGCGCCTTACTTTTTCTTGAGTTTGGTCGCCTTAGCGTTGATTGTTTGTGTGTCGTAGATTCCGGTGAGAACAAATTCGAGAACGTCAATCGCATCGAATAGATCCTCATCGTCTACAGTTGTAGTTGCATGTGTTCCAAGATTTCCGATGTGTCGGAGGCTGTGTAGTTGGTCTTTGTGCGATGAGCCATTAGCAAATGCGTCGATGCGTTCTGCTAGGTTCATGCGGTGAATTTTGTTTCCTTTCCCTTTCTTAACCAAGCGCTCCTTTGGCACTCCCTGATGGTCAAGCAGGCACTCGACGGAGGTGCGTAACCGCGCCACACATGTTGATACGTCGGTCCAAAACATTTGGGATGCCAGCTGTAACTGACTGCTCACGGTTTTCGGGACATTTTTTGAGGCACGGATGAGTGGTGGGGCAGGAAACACAGCTTGAATCCGCAGCGCTTCTTCAAGGCCCCATTGGCCCGGCGAAACATCCACCTCAACCCACTCAGAGTCACCGATTAGGTTGACAATTTCCCCACATTTGGCCTCATCGCATTCTAGGGATGCTGCCCATCGCCCTACCGACCAATCTGGCTCCCACTCATATTGGTGATCATCTTTTTCATCCACAGAATACCTAGGTTCTTTGATTTTTATCTTTTGTTTTGAGGCTTTCAGTTTGCCCGCTTCACACCGTGGACATGGCAATGAGGGCAGGGAGTCCCGTTGCGCAAGGCGATGCCACAGTGAACGATTGATTGACATTAGGTTAGCTCCAATTATTGGAAGTTTCTCTGTCGGAATGCCAGGTGCAATACCTGAACAGCCGCCTTACTTATAAGTATTCAGAACACGATCCGTTTGCTGTTCGACAAACTCGTACTCATCATCCCATTCGTATCCAAGTTCTTCCGCCCATGGAAAGAAGCCTTCGGACGGCAGGGTCGAACCGGATGTCTTTTTATGGACCACCACTGAGAGAAGGACTTGATCTTCCTCCTGAGAACGGCGCGAAACCTCTCCAAGCATGCGAGCAATCGTAGTGCGGTCGGCGGGGATCTTGTGGGTGAGCCCAACAAGCTCCATCACTGGCTCATAGAAGACGCTTCGTTCACCACCGCGCGCGAGGTTCTTAAGGTAGCGTTCAATTGTGAGCACCTCTTCCTCAAATTGCCGTTCGCGCTTCTGAAGGCTTGGCACGCTGATGAAGAGATTTTTACTGATGCGAACACCCGACAGACGGTTGTCCTGCAGCATCCGCTTCACCGTTGGAAGAGTAACATTGATATGCTCGGCTACCAGTTGGGCTGGTAGGAGTGCAGGAGCGTTTCCATTGGCGAACGCATTTAGATACGCGGCGGTGTCGCCGAACTGACTAATCGACATCATTCAAGCGAGAGCACCGGCTCTCCTCGCATGTGCAGGCACATCCGGCAGCTATGAACCAATCCTCATCAATATCTGATAACGACCTTTATCACATAGTGGATGGAGTGGCGCTTCTAACCCAATTTCAGACGCCTTCGCGCACCAAGCCTACCTCTACATCCTGTGCCGCCTTCCAAGCCCCACCTAATCCAACTCCTCCAGCAAGCTTGGCCAATTCTGTGGCGTGGGGATGGCCTCGCCTACTGTGTAACCCAACTGCCCGTTGTGGCTCATGACGAAGGCGTTGGTGCGGCCTGGGTCGCCGGCGACGGCGATTAGGAAGTCTGAAGCTTGGCAGACGATTGGGACCGGGCGGTCTGGGTCGTCTGATTCCGCAAACACCGCTGGTGCCTCGCCGTTCGTGACCATATCCGCCAGGGTTCGGCGGCCAGGGACGAGGTTGGTGTATTCGCCCATATAGCGCTCGAACTGGCTCGCTGGCAGGCGAGCATTGTCGAACAGCCATTGCTTCACCTGATCCTTGGACCACCCAGATTTCGCAATGGTTTTCGCCAGGATCGGCGAGAGGATGAGCAGCGGGCGATATGTGCCCGTCGCCATGCCAACCGTGAATACCAGCTGCCATGCCGAAATCCGCACCAGCGCATCGCCGAGGTAAGGCAGGATTTCTTCCGCCTTGGAGCCGAATACGCTCGTCACCACATCGCCGCCGGTGAAGCGCGCGATCGAAAGCGCGTTTTCGCCTGCTTTGTGGCCGAATTCGGCAGCGAAGGGTGGCCAGTTGATATCCTCCAGCGTTTCTTCGTGCTCTGCCATGGCGACTTTCCAGGTGCCGCCAAAGGTTGCTTTGTCCGTTTGGTGATGGCGGAACCCAGCGATGTTTTTCAGGCAAAGCCGCCACCAACGCCCAAGCGATGTATTGGCTTGCACGCCATCCCGAAGTGCGCCCTGGGCATTGTTCATGCCAAGGTCTTGCGCGATGGGGCCATTGACGATCATCAGCGTTTCAGCGCCCGGCGTATTACCAGAATGCTCAACGCCGTAGTCCTCATTGCACATGGCGCGGAGGGCGGCAACCATGACAGGCATATATTCAGGCCGACACCCAGCCATAACGCCGTTGACGGCAGCCCCCCATACGGTCGCGATCCGGTTATCCGGTTGGGCTTGGCCAAGCACGGTATCGGGTGCGAGGTCCGTGAACTTCAGGAATGCTTCCACGCGATCCCGGGTTGGCGGCACGATGGGCAATCCGTCTGACCAGCCGTTTTCGTAGAAATAACGGTTGATTTCATCAAAATTGCCACGGAACACAACGTCCTGCGGCTTCGGTTCCGTTGGTGCCGCAACAGGGGCTGGGTCTTCTGTCAGCGCCTTAATGACAGCCGGCACGGTGATGCCGACGACGTTGGAGACCAATTCATCGGTCGTTTGAACGTCAACATGGCCGGTGACTTGCGCCAAAGGAATATTTGGCATGCCGATGCCGCTCGCGGTGGAGCGGCCCTGGCCCAGGAACCCGTCACAAACGAGGCTGGCTGTTGGAATGCCTGCTAATTCTGCAGCTGCGCTTGCCCGCAACACGGCGGGGGTGCAGCTGCCTCAGCAGCCCATACCAGAGACGATGGCATCAATGCCGTGCGTCTCAATATCCAGCGGCAACTTTCGAATAACTTCGCGCTCGCCGCCGCCATGGGTGGTGCCAAAATTGTCATAGCCGATGAATTTGACGCCGGGATATGCAGCGCCCAATTCCCGCTCAATCAGCGGAAAGATTTCATCGCCCCGGAACATATAGTCCCACAGGAAGGCGACGGTTTTGCCCTCCAGCGTATCCAGCCGTTTGGCCAGCGGCTTGGCGCCAGCGGCTTTCGCGCCGCGCGGCCATACCGCGTCTTGGGTTTCATCCATGCCGATGTCCTCCCTTAATGATCTGTCACCGCTATTAAAGCGTGACAGCGGGCGGAAGGCCAGCAGTGCCAGAAACGCAAAAAGGCCCGTGCGTGATGCACGGGCCTTTTGG
>CAJXVF010000421.1 GCA_913060845.1 uncultured Alphaproteobacteria bacterium
ACGTTATCCAGGAAGTAGCGATCATGGGTGACGGCCACGACGGTACCGGGAAAATCAGCCAGGAAGCGTTCCAGCCATGCGACGGATTCGGCGTCCAAATGGTTGGTCGGCTCATCCAGCAGCAGCATGTCAGGGTTTGAAAGCAGCAGGCGGCAGAGTGCGACGCGACGGCGTTCACCGCCTGAGAGATGCTCGACGGTAGCATCGCCCGGCGGGCAACGCAGCGCATCCATGGCGATCTCAACCTTGCGCTCGATGGACCAGCCGTCGACGGCATCAATGTTTTCCTGAAGCTCGCCTTGTTCGGCGATGGCCTCATTCATTTCATCGTCGCTCAGCTCTTCAGCGAACTTCATGGAAACTTCGTTGAAGCGCTCAATCAAGGATTGGATTTCACCAACGCCTTCCATGACATTGCCCATGACATCTTTGTCGGCATTCAACTCCGGCTCTTGCGCCAGATAGCCAACTTTGATGCCGTCCGCCGCCCAAGCTTCGCCGTTAAATTCGGTATCGACGCCTGCCATGATTTTCAGCAGCGTTGATTTACCCGCACCATTCGCACCCAGTACGCCGATCTTGGCGCCGGGCAGGAAGGACAGCCAAATATTCTCAAGTGTTTTCTTGCCGCCAGGATAAACCTTGGTCAGCTCTTTCATCACATAGATATATTGATAGGAGGCCATGGCTGCACCGCCCTTCCACTAAAACTGAATATGGGATTTCGCCCGGTTCTACAGCGGGCGCAGGCGCGGCGCAATCAGGCGTTATGCCGCCCGCTCAATCGCAGCGCGGATAAGCTCCAGCCGGTCATTGCCGAAATACATGTCTTCGTAGTCTAGGAAGAATGTCGGGGAGCCGAATACGCCGCGCGCAATCGCTTCATCCGTAGCACTGAAAAGCTTCTGTTTGTATTCGTCGTCATTGATCGCAGCCAGGAACCCATCTCGGTCAAGGCCGGCGTCCGCCGCAAGATCGCCCAGGAGGTCTTGCTGGGAGATATCCTTGTCGTGCAGCCAGTAAGCTTCGAAGCAATTGCGGGCATAGGCGCTGATCTTGCCTTGGTCGATGGCGTAGAAGCAGCCGCGCATGGCGCGCACGCTATTCACTGGGAATACGCTTGGCGAGATGATTTCCAGGCCTTCATATCGGGCCCAATCCGCCATGTCTTTCTTGTAGTAACCGTCTTTTGCCGGGATTGGGTTGTCCCGGCGCTGGTATACGGACGGGTTCACTTTGTTGAACACGCCGCCCAGCAAAAACGGACGGAACACAAGCTCCGCCCCGACGTCTTCCGCGAACGCCTCAATCCGATGGAACGCAAAATAGGTCCAGGGGCTTGATACGTCGAAGAAGAATTCGAGACGGGGCATGCTTTACGCCTTTGTTTTGAAAGCTCAGGATCAGGGAATGAGGATCGTTGAGCCTGTTGTTTTGCGGCCTTCGAGATCACGATGCGCTTGCGGCGCTTCTTTCAGCGCATAACGCTGATTGATCTCAATTTTCACATCGCCATTGGTAACCATTTTGAAAAGCGCACGAGCGGACTTTTCAAGTTCCTGGCGGGTGGCTGTGTAGGCCATCAGCGAGGGCCGCGTGATGTAAAGAGAGCCACGGCTTGCCAATTCGCCAAGACTGAAGTCTGAAACCGGGCCAGATGAATTGCCGAAGCTCACCATCATGCCGCGTGGCTGCAGGCTGTCCAGCGACTGGGTCCAGGTGTCTTTGCCGACACTATCGAAAACCACCGGCACGCCTTCACCCTTGGTGAGCTTGCGAACGCGGTCAGAAATATTCTGAGTTTTCTTGTAGTCGATGACCTGCTCATAGCCATGCTCTTTCGCAAGCTTGACCTTTTTCGGGCCGCCAGCCGTACCAATCGCATGTGCGCCAATGGCATTTAGCCACTGACCTGCGATCAAGCCAACGCCGCCAGCTGCAGCTTGGAACAACACCCATTCGTCTTTCTTGACCTTGTAGGTGCGGTTGATGAGGTATTCGACCGTCATACCCTTCAGCATCATTGCTGCTGCGGTTTCATCATCAACGCCTTTTGGCAGTTTGATGAGGGTCGCGGCCGGCATGATGCGGGCTTCGGAATATGCGCCAAGCGGGCCGGAGCCATAGGCGACGCGATCGCCTTTTTTGACGTGGGTCACGCCTTTGCCGACAGCCTCAACAACGCCAGCGGCTTCAAGGCCAATCCCGCTTGGGAACTCAATCGGGTACAGCCCGGAGCGGTGATATGTGTCGATGTAGTTCAAGCCAATTGCCGTGTGCCGGATCAGAGCTTCGCCTGCTCCCGGGTCACCAAGCTCCTTGATACGCCACTTCATAACTGTTGGCGGGCCGGCCTTCTCAAAAACGAACGCATGCACCTGCATCTAGCGAATTCCCCCGAGAGATTTATGTTCGCCGCTTTATTGCGTCGGGTAGACATGACGGCGAACTTTTATAAGTCGATGCTTAAGATTACGATATGAATCAACGCGACGCAATAAATCCAGCCCCCCGCCAGACGCAATGGCGCTATGCTCAGGACGCATTGCAGACCTGCGTTTCACGATAGGGAGCTAGAAATTGGCGAGAATTGAAGACATGCCGGAGGGCTTAGCCAAGCATATGCGCCACCTTCCGCTACCAGAATTCCCGGAGACTCCTTATGTCTCTGGCCCGCCCATTGCAGAACGCCGCGTGGCGCTTGTGTCCACGGCAGGCCTTTCCATGCGCGGCGAAGCGCCGTTCGGTATGGGCGGGGCGGATTACCGGGTAATTCCAGGTGATGCCGGGCCAGGCGACATTGTGATGAGCCATATTTCCGTCAATTATGACAGGACGGGCTTTCAGCGTGATTGGAACGTAGTCTTGCCATTGGACCGGCTGCGGGAAATGGCGGCGGACGGTGCGATCGGCAGCGTCGCGGACCATCATTACAGCTTCATGGGTGCCACGGATCCATCTGAGATGGAATCTGCTGCTAAGGATATTGCTGGGCATATGGCGGCTGAAGGCGTGAACGCCGTTCTGCTGCTGCCAGTTTGACCAAACTGCACGCGCGCCGTGAGCGCGCTTGCCCACTACTTCGAAGCTGCAGGCATTCCGACAACGCTTTCGGCGCTTGTGCGTGAGCACGCTGTTGCCATTAAGCCACCACGGGCTCTATCCGTACCGTTTGAGCTTGGCCGCCCGTTGGGCGCGCCGGAGGATGCGGCTTTCCAAACTCGCGTGATCGCGGCGGCGTTGGCATTATTGGAGCGGCCAAGCGGACCGGTCCTGGAAGATTATCCAGAAGATGCCCCGGCAGACGTTGCTGCATCTGAAGCGGATAAAGGCTGGGCTTGTCCTGTGAGTTTTGCCCAGCCGAAAGCCGATGCGCCTACAACATTCGCGGCACGACTTCAGGCGGAAGTCGCGCAGATGAAGCCTTGGCACGAGGCCTGGAAACGCCGGAAAGGCTTCTCAGGCGTTGGTGC
>CAJXVF010000422.1 GCA_913060845.1 uncultured Alphaproteobacteria bacterium
GGTCTCGTGGGCTCGGAGATGTGTATAAGAGACAGGCCGTGATGTGATGCGGATCGATACAGTGCGATTCTCAAATCATCCCAAGCATGGCGGCTATGCCGGTGGCCCAGCGGCTGCGGCTGAGATTGATGCATTAGCTGAAGGCTTGGGCGCGAGCGGGTTTCTTGAACACACGGGCGCTGTGCTGAGCGGCTATCTGGGAACGGCTGAGAATGCGGCGGCCGTTGGGCGCGCAGTTGACCGTGTCCGGGGTGCCCGCCCTGATGCGCTCTACTGCCTGGATCCTGTGATTGGCGACAAGCCACATGGTAGTTTCGTGGCACCGGGCGTTGCAGAAGGCATCGCGGCTGAGCTTTTACCCCGCGCGGATATCATCATTCCAAATGTGTTTGAGCTGGAATATCTGACGGAAATGACTGTTGCGACGCCTACTGAGGCGACGCTAGCGGCCCGTGCATTAATGGCGAAGGGCAAGGCGAAGCTTGTGATCGCAACTGGCCTGCATATTGGCGCAGATATTGCCAATGTGGCTGTAACGACAAACGCCGCATGGGTTTGTGCTGCACCTATGGTCGACGCACCTGCTTATGGCGCTGGTGACCTATTCGCATCTGTATATCTCGCCAGATACTTAGAGGACGCCTCACCATCTCGAGCGCTGGAGTTGGCGACATCCGCCGTTCATGCGGTTTTTGTTGAAACAGCGCGACTTGGATTGCCAGAATTGGCGCTGATCCCCGCGCAGGCGATGCTGGCAGACCCACCCCATCTTTTCGCAGCGAAGGACGTGCAATAGGCCGTGGAAGGCGACATCCACTCAGGTCTAGCTTGGCTTCGGGACGCAGTGATCTATTTGGGCGCTGTCGTCATCGTGGCACCGATTTGCTTGCGGATGCGGATCAGTCCGATCCTAGGCTATCTGCTGGCAGGCGTGCTGATTGGGCCGCATGCGCTCGGGCTCATCCATGAAGTTGGCGCAGCGGCAGAGCTGGCGGAGCTTGGCATCGTCCTGCTGATGTTCACCATTGGCCTGGAGATTTCGTTCCAGCGCTTGCGACGCATGGCGAAGCAGGTGTTTGGCGTGGGTATGGCGCAGGTGCTGTTGACGTCTGCCGGGTTCTATCTCGCCGCCCGCGCGATGGGATTATCGAATGAGGCGTCGCTTTTGGTTGGTGGCGCGCTGTCTTTATCTTCCACAGCGTTTGTCGTGCGCCTACTGGCGGAGCGCGGGGCGCTCCAATCGCAGCAGGGCCGTCTCGTGTTCTCGACGCTGTTGTTTCAGGATCTTGCGGTTGCCCCAATGCTGGCCGCTGCCCCGTTAATCGCTGTTGCGGATGAAGCCGAAATGCCGGGTGCTGGCGCGATATTGCTGGCGCTCGGTTGGGCGCTTGTGGCGATTGTCGGCATCATCGGGTTTGGTCGATATGCCATGCGCCCGCTGCTGAAAATGATCGATGGCCTAAACAATCGCGAGGTCTTCGCCGCTGCAAGCCTGCTGATCGTGTTGGCGACAGCATGGGCTGGCGCTTCTGCTGGTTTATCCATGGCGCTTGGGGCATTTTTGGCCGGAATGGTGCTCGCGGGATCTGGTTATAGACATAAAGTAGAAGTTGAGGTTGTTCCCGCTAGGGGTCTGTTATTAGGGCTTTTCTTTATGTCTATCGGCGCGCTGATAGATATCAGTGCGCTTTCAGAATATTGGCTGAGTGCGATTATCGTGACGATAGGAATTATCGTCTTCAAGACGATCGTCACGGCTATAATCGCCCGGATTGCAGGGTTCTCGTGGCCTATGGCGATCCATGTGGGTTTGCTCTTGGCTCAGGCAGGTGAATTCGCATTTGCGCTAACATCCATCGTGTTCGTTGGTGGTTTGCTGGCGGAAGGTGAAGCGCAGGTGCTGTTCCTTGCAACGGCAATGTCACTCGTATTGACGCCGGGTTTGGCAGCCATCGGTGCACGGGTGGATCGCAAGCTAGAGAGCCGTGGCCTGCCGGGCTTCACAGAATTGGAAGCAGCGACTGCTAAGTCCGAATCCCATGTGGCCATCTTCGGTTATGGCCGCGCTGGGCAGACTTTGGCGCGAGTGCTTGAAGCCTCCAACGAGCCCTATATCGCTATCGACAACACGCCAGCCCGGGTGGCTGCTGCTGCGGCGGCGGGCCAGCCTGTGTTCTACGCAGATGCTGGCCGGGACAAGACTTTGGACATGATGGGCCTCGATTCCGTCCGCCTTGCTATCGTCGCGATGGGGGAAGCCCATTCGGGTGCGGACTTAGTGATGGCCTTAAAACGTCGCCGTCCAGACCTTCCAATCTACGCCCGTGCGCGTGGTCAGGAGGCACAAACGTTGCTGCGGAATGCTGGGGCTGATGTTGTTGTGCGCGAAGTCGCTGAATCCAGCCTGCATATGGGCGGCGCCATCCTGCGCGGCCTTGGACGGGAGCGTGAAGACGTCGCCGCGACGATCGACGCTTTCCGCGAAGACGAATACCGCGCGCTCTCAGCCTTCCTAGATTCTTCAGGCGCGCGGCTTGGTGAAAAGCCAAAAGAGCCCCCGGCAACAGGCCCAGACGCTGCGTCTAAACCCAAGGCTTTGCCCAATAAGGCCGTTTAACTCGCGATTCCTGTTGATTTTGGTGGGAGGAAGCTAATGATTTATCAGCACCGTGTTGTCATTTGCCGTGCAGGCAAGCTTGAAAAGCGCCACGAGAAGTTTCAATCGACAACCATGCAGGCGCTTGATGATGCGGGTTCGGCCCTGATTGGTGCGTGGGAAGTCTATATCGGCGATGACGCTGGCATTGCGGTATGGCAGCTTCGCCAGTTCAAGAGCATGGCAAACTGGGCTGCCAATCAGGATAAAGTGCGCGCCGATGCTGCATTATCAACGGCACGGCAGACCCAGCTTTATCCCTACCTGGATGAGGTCAATACATCGATCTTAGCGCTGGCTAATGGCTCGCCGGATATCCCCGTGGATTGGCCTGCGATTGATGCCATGCGTGGCCAGTCCTATGGGTATATCGAACAACGTATTCTGCGCCATAAGGTCGGCGGCAGTGCAGCGCATCATGCCTTTTACCGGGAGAACATGATGCCAGCGCTGGAGCGGGAGGGCGCTCGGTTGATTGGTTATTTCGACACGCTGATTGGCGACGGCACGACCAATGGCAAGTCCATGCGGACAGTCGAGCTCCGCCATTTCCTGGACCTCGCCAGTAGGCAGAGATGGCGGGAAGTTCAGGATACGGATAAAGGCCTTGCCGATCTCATCAAAGGCCAATGGTTGCCCCATATTGAGCAAATGCAAAGTGCGCTGCTGCGGCCTTTGAATTACAGCCGTATTCGGTAATATCGCTCACTAAAACGCCGGGCACCTTTTTGAGGCACCCGGCGCATAAAACCCTTCAATATTGCTGTCTCTTATACACATCTCCGAGCCCACGAGACCTCTCTACA
>CAJXVF010000423.1 GCA_913060845.1 uncultured Alphaproteobacteria bacterium
GGGCTCGGAGATGTGTATAAGAGACAGGTGTAAGGCAGCGGCAGCAGGTCATGCAGGTTGACGCCATCAACGCCAGTCCAGCAGAGGTGATCAGATATCCAGGCGGGATCAACCCGTTCTGCCAGCGCTTTGAGGCTATCGAGATAGTCTTGGTCCAGTGGATCGACGGAGCCGATGGAGAGCGACACGCCGTGCATCACCATCGGATAGCGCTCACGCACCCGATCCAAGTTGATCAGCGGGCGCCCGCCAGCGCTCATATAATTCTCAGAGATGATCTCGAACCAGTCGACGCGCGGGTCCGGCCCATCGTCGGGGCGCTCCAGCAAGTCCGCGTAATGCTGCGGGCGGAGGCCAAGGCCGAACCCGAGATAGGGGCGGCTGCGTTCAGGCTGTGTGGGCTGCTGTGTCATGGCTTAGATATCGGAAACTCTGTTCCAGAAAACAATACGGCCGGGCCTGTTTCCAGGCCCGGCCGCATCAATCAAGCGTGAAGCTTGGATCAGGCAGGCTTACCGCCAGCCTTCGTGCAAGCATCGGCAGAAGCCGCTTTCGTCCAGCCATGGCCTTTGCATGCGTTCTGGCCTTTGCATGCGCTAGTCGCAGTGGCGCAGGCGCTGGAGCCCTTGCAAGAGTTGGCGCCAACGCATTTGACGCCACCGCCAGCAGCGGCTGGGGTCGTGACGACCGTACCGGCTGCGAACATTGCGGCGGCTGCAGCGGCAACCATCAGGCCCGTTGTTTTAGAAACTTTCATATTTAATCCTCCGTGTTTGGTTTCGAAACTTGGTCTCACATCCCTCTAGCGGACCACCCGCTAAAAGGCTGTATGTAATGTGCGATCATGGGGCGGATTAGATGATTAAAGTCTTTTCACATCCCCGTGAATTACAGTTTATTCACTTTCGGTCCATGAATTTGACGATAATCGCATCCAGCGATACCGCCCCAGGACCCTTGGCAACGAGCAGTAAGAGCGCGCCAGCCCAGAACAAGTGAATGTCCCAAAGATTGGGGTAGACGAAGATCTGAATCACCAGCGTCATGCCAAGCAAACTAAGCGCAGAAAGGCGCCCGAACAGGCCGAGGATCAGAAGAATCGGGAAGATATGTTCAGCATATGTCGCTAAATATGCGGCGATATCCGATGGAATGACGGGCAGGGCGTATTCATACTCAAACAGCGTGAATGTGCCGTCCGCGAGATTGAGCCCAGTTGTTGTTTTCGTCATCCCGGACTTCAGGAAGATCATGGCGATGCCAATTCGCGTCGTCAGCAGGATCAACCACATAGGAATCTGTTCAGACAGATTGACCAGCCGGTCCCAAATGCCCAACACGCCTTCGCGTGGAACGCGCCCCGTTTCGTACATATCGCCCTCCGTTAAATGTTTCCGGTGTTCACTACGTCGGCAAAGACAGTCTGCGCAAGGCAGGCCCCAATGTCTCACCGAGATCGAATTCGCCCGTGGTCGCGCCTGCGCTCGCTGCTGTGCCGATGGATTGGCCAGCAAACAATTCGCTCACGAAAGAATATGCTGCAGGTGCCAGCGGTTCCAATTCTACATCCAGGTTTGGCCTGGATAGGATCAAATGTGCTGGTTCACCTTGCAACATGGCGCCATCAACCGCGTTATCCAGTGCCCCACGCCAAAGCGCATGAACTGGAAATGTGGCTTGGATCAGGCGAACGGTTGGATGCGCTTTCAGGATAGCATCACCAATTTGGTCCGCTGGCAGGGCTGTCAGCCGGGTTGGCTGAAGCGCTGGGGCAGCGGGCGCATGGAAGCTTTCGTGCATGGCCCATTCAAGCCGCGCCACATCTATCACATATCCGTGATCTGCTAATCCGGGCGTATTGGCGAGCGCATCCGGGAATGCTCCGCCATATTCGAACAACCCCGGTGCCGAAGGCGGATGCGCCCGGACATAGCGTTTGGCGAATGCATCAAAGAATTCCGGTCCGAGCAATGCCCGTGTCGCTTCAAAGACCCCGCCAAGGGAGTCTACCAGCGTTGTGGCGAAGTGGTTTCTGTGAATGGCGAGGCGACGTTCTGGCGGAATGCCGTTCGCATTCACTGCAGCCAATAGGGCTTCGGGCGGTTTAGGTTCAGCTCCATCCGCGTTGGTATCGGCCAACACAGTCGCGCGGAAATCTGCTTGTAGGGTGGAAAGGTCAGGCTGCATCAGCTGCATCGCTATGGGCCGACATGATCGTTTCAGCGCGGGCCGCCTCATCCTGCAGGACTTCCAGGGCAGGAATCCGCGTATCCCATTCGATCAGCGCTGGAACGCGGCCCGCATGGACGATGGCCTGTTCGAACAGCGTCCATACGGCGGCGTCTACATGGGAGCCATGGTCATCAATGCGAATTTCCTGGCCATCATCGAACAGATTGACTGCGTGACCGGCAAGATGAATTTCGCCGATTATTTCGGCTGGCGTTTCGGCGATGAAGGCGCTGGCGTCAAAATCATGGTTGCGCGCATTCACATAAACATTGTTCACGTCGAGCAGTGCTTTGCATCCAGCCTGGCGGCAAACCTTGGCCATGAACACATGCTCGGGCATGGTTGAGGCAGCGAACGTTATATAAGCGGAGGCGTTTTCGACGAGAATCGGGCGTTTGAACGCGTCCTGGGCTTGCTGCACATTGCTCACAACCTGCGCCAGCGCTTCCTCCGTGTAGGGCTGCGGCAGGAGGTCGTTCAGGTAATCAGCGCCGACGCGGGCGAATGATAGATGTTCGGAGATCAGGCCGGGCGCTATGTGGCCAGCCAATTCTGCCAGCCGGGCCAAATGATCTTTGTCGAGGCCGCCGACGGAGCCTAGCGACAGGCCAACGCCGTGCATCGACATTGGATAATCCTGGCGAATGCGCTCCAGGTACAGATAAGGCGCGCCGCCGCCCAAATAATTCTCCGGGTGGAATTCTAGCCAGGGAATATCAGGCCGCTCTTCGACGATCTGTTCGAAATGCGGCGCGCGGAGGCCGATCCCAGCTTTTGCTGGAATCGGCCCCGTTGGCGCCGGATGCTGCGAAAGTGTCATCGCTTGCGTCCGGTTAGTCTGTCAGCGCGTCAGCGTTAGCTGGCGGCTTTAGCGGAGCCGGAAAGGCGATCGCAAAGGCCGGCTGGTACGAGAACCCAAGCATCCTTCTGGCCGTCAACCTTGGACGTGCCAGCGCAGGAGCTGGTTGCAGTCTGGCAATCATTGGCGCCAGCTTTAACAACGCCGTAGCACTTTTCCATTTTCTTGTCGGCGGCAACGGCCTGACCAGCAGCGAAGGACATGCCAACAGCGGCAGCGACAGCAGCGGCGACGAGTTGTGGCTTATTCATGAGAAGTCTCCTTGGGTTTATTCAGTTTGCCAGTGTGGCAGTTCGTCAGTGTGGCTCACATTGAGCCTAGAGCGGATTTGGATCATTCCGGTTCATAGCCGCATGCAGTGAAGAAGCT
>CAJXVF010000424.1 GCA_913060845.1 uncultured Alphaproteobacteria bacterium
TGAAAGCCGCGGCAGATGACGTGACCAGCCGCCTCGACGGCACGATTGAGCGCGTCGAAGCCATTTTGGCTGGCCGGAATTAGCGAATAGTCCAAAGGAGAGGGCGCGATGGGCGAAGTTACAATCAACGTCAACGGTCGGCCTTACCGCATGGCTTGCGAAGATGGCCAAGAAGGCCACCTGAACACGCTCGGCGAGGATTTGGCGCAACGGGTTGAAGACTTGTCATCTCAAGTCGGCAAGATCGGCGATGCGACGCTGCTTGTGATGGCGGCATTGTTGATTTCAGATGAACACAGCGAATTGAAAGAATCCGTTGGCGATCAGGCTGACGGCGCAGCACTTAAGGCCGAGCGCGATGCGCTGGCGAAAGAGCTGGCCGACCTACGCACGGACGCCGCTACGATGGCGCAAGAACGTGACGCTGCTGTCGCACGGGCCGCCGCTGCTGAAGCGCAAGCTGCAGAGGGTGCGGGCTCAGCCGAAGCTGAAGCCGCCGCTGCTAAATCGATTGAAGCACTGGCGACCCGGATTTCCCAGCTCGCCAGCGTCATCAGGCCTGCTTGAAGTAGCGCTTATTCCGGTAGCTTCGTGGATTGCCACGCAACCATCCGCCAAGACCCGTCCTGGTTCTGATAGACATCGGTAAAGCGGACACCGAAGTCTAGCGATTTGCCGTGGGTATCGACCTGGATCTGGGCTTCGCCCGTCAACACAACAACATCGCCCAAATCCTGCGCTTCAACGTTGGATGGCACAACGGATTTATACACTGTGGCACCAGATTCCATGGCGCCGATCAGGCTATCTTTGGTGTCTAGCCGTGACGAGGAGTGGGTGTAGACGAGGCCTTTGCACAGAAGCTGCTTGAGCTTGCCAACGTCCTTATCCGCCATCGCCTGCATGCGTTCTTTGTCCAGCGCGATGATCTTTTCTGCATTGCCGCTCATACTGAAGTTCCCTTTGGTGAAAATCCCGATGACACAACGTTAGTGCATCCGCCGGAGATTGCACTAATCTCTATTCAGCAGCCATTGAGCGGGAACAGATGATGCGGGACGGCGAACAATCGGGCGGTGGTGATCCAATTCAGCGGGCGCGGGCGCTTATTCCTTTGCTGAATGATGCCGCACCTCGGATCGAAGCCGCGCGCGAGATGCCGGCGGATGTGCTGGCCGCTCTGCATGAAGCACGCATGCTTCGGGTTATGTTACCGGAAACGCTTGGCGGTGACGAAGCCTCCCTCAAGACATTCTCTGAAGTCATTGAAGCCTTAGCGATGGGAGATGCCAGTGCGGCGTGGGTTGTCAGCCAAGGCGGCGGTTGCGCCATGGGCGCGTCGTTCCTGCAGGCCGAAGCGGCTGAGCGCTGGTTTGGCCCAGAAGATGCGGCACTGGCGTGGGGTGCTGGCATTGCAGGTAAAGCGGTTGAAGTTGATGGCGGATACCGCGTCACCGGCACCTGGGCGTTCGCCAGCGGCAGCCGCCACGCGACGCTGCTTGGCGGCCATAGTTTCGTGTTCCAGGCCGATGGATCAAAGCGCCTCCGCGCCAATGGTCGCCAGTTGGATCGCACGGTTCTGATCCGCCGGGATCAGGCGGAGATCAGCGACGTATGGAATGTAATGGGGCTGAACGGCACCGGCAGTGACACCTTCACGGTGACGGACTTGTTCGTGCCAAAGGCCGATTCAATTGATCGGGAAGATGATGCCGAGCGCATTGAACGCGGTGCCCTCTACGCGCTATCTGCCACCTTGGCCTATGGCGTTGGGTTCGCGTCCCTGCAGCTTGGGATCGCGCGGACGATGGTGGATGCTGTGCGTGACTTAGCTATGACGAAAACGCCACGAGGCGCGCCATCGCCGCTCCGGGAAAATCCTGTATTCCAGAAAGAACTGGCGGAGATGGAGGGGCGGCTGCGAAGCGCCCGCGCCTATCTGCATGCTGCGGCCGACGACATTCAGGCGCTCGCTGTGCGTGACGGTGAACTGGATTTGACGGCACGAAGCGATATCAAGCTTGCGTCCGTGCATGTGATTCATGATGCCCTCCGGGTGACAGAAGCTGCATATCGTGCAGCAGGGTCCACCGCGATTTTCAAGGACGGCCCGTTCGAACGGCGCATCCGCGACGCCCTCTCTGCTTCCCAGCAGACCCAGGCGCGGACACAGAACTTCGTCACAATTGGCCGTATCTTGCTCGATCTTGAGCCGGATTCGGTGGCGTTTTTATAAGGATAGTTTCCCATGCAGATCGGTATGTTCACGGCGATGCAATGGTCGCCGGAAGAAGACCCCGGCACCGTGCTCACCTGCCTCAAAGAACAGGTGCGGACAGCGCGGAATAACGGCTTCAAAGGCTTGATGGTCGGCCAGCATGTGCTGACTGGTCCGATGGGCATGTTCCAGCTCACCCCGCTGCTGGGCGCATTGGCTGAAGAAGCCAAGGGCATGCAGATCGGCCCCGGCGTGCTGTTGCTGTCGATGATGAATCCGGTATTGGCGGCGGAAGAAGCAGCCACGATCGATTGGCTGTCCGATGGGAACTATGCGCTCTGTGCTGGGTTGGGGTATCGCCCGGAAGAATTCCAAGCCATGGGCGTCGAGATGCGCAACCGCGTTGGCCGGCTTGTGGAAGGCGTTGATATCATTAAGCGGCTTTGGACGGAGGAGAGCGTCACCCATCACGGCAAGCATTTCCACATGGACGACGCCAAGGCGAGTGTTCAGCCAAAGCAGCGCCCGCGCCCACCGATCTGGCTTGGCGGAGATGTTGAAGCAGCAGTCAAGCGTGCTGCACGAATTGCAGACGCCTGGTGTATTGCGCCCACGTTGTCCGAAGCTTCAATGCTGAACTACTTGGAAGTTTTCCGCGAGGAACGCCGTCGTACAAACCAAGATGAGAACGTCGCTTGCCCACTCATCCGCGAATGCTTTGTGGGCCGGGATGCAGCGCATGCTGCGGAAGTTAGCCGGGGGCCGCTTCTGTATAAATATCGCGCTTATGCGTCCTGGGGGCAGGGCGAGACAACCCAGGGCGACTTCGATGCCGCCTATGATGCATTTGCAAATGAACGCTTTCTCGTTGGCGACAAGGAGTCGGTCAAGGACCAGATTCTGCGCTATGCGGAAATCGCGAAGACCGACAATATTCTGCTCCGCATGCAATGGCCCGGCCTCGACCATGCTGAAACGCTTGGCAATATGGATCGCATCGGTGAGATCATCGCCGATATTTCCTAAACAGCGAGATCATCGCTGACATTACCTGAAGGACTACCCGCCCGTGACTGCTCAATATGACGTATCTGTTGAAGACATCGAGTATCTGAAAGCGGGGGAGGCTTCGCTCCTCGCACGCCTTTATCGGCCTAAGAGTCTGATTCAAAAGTCCATCATATATAACCTGTCTCTTATACACATCTCCGAGCCCACGAGACCTCTCTACATCT
>CAJXVF010000425.1 GCA_913060845.1 uncultured Alphaproteobacteria bacterium
GAGATGTAGAGAGGTCTCGTGGGCTCGGAGATGTGTATAAGAGACAGATTGTATATCTCGGACCTATTTGCAGGTGACATGGACGCCGTTGTCGAAATTCTCTCCAGCGCCACGGGCGTCGCGGAATGGACGGGTGCGGCAGCACTTGGCGTGATCGCAGGGCGGAAAGAATTGTTCGAAAGCCCGGCACTCGCCGTGATGCTGTTGGACCTGCCCGATGACGCCGTTCAGCCTTACGGCCCAATCACCGACGCTGCGAGCTTTGAAGTAGCGGCAGAGCAGGCCGCAAGTTTCTCTGAGGATGCAGGTGCAGCACTTGGCATCATCCACATGGACCCGACGGCTGATCCGCTGGGACAGGGCCTCGGCTTACTGCCGGGCGTATTTGCAGAAGCTGGCGGACTGTATCTCGTCGGCGGCTTGGCCTCGGGCCGGGAAGCTATGCCCATCGCCGCGACTGCTGGCCTGGCAGCACGGGCAGTAGGCGGCGCATTGGTGTCACTTGAAAGTAGCGTTGCGACAGGGGTCAGTCAGGGTTGCCGGCCAATTGGCCCGGCCCGTACAATCACAGTCGAGGGCGATGGCGTCATTGGCCGGTTGGACGATACGCCTGCCATGAGCGTGCTCCTGGCGGAGCTTGGTCTGTCAGGAGAGCCTGATGTGGCTGATCTGCGGGAAGCGCTGCGCGATATTCACATAGCACTGCCTATCGCAGGTGCGGACCGGGAGGACTATCTGGTCCGCAATCTGACTGGTATTGATGTGCAACGTGGCCTCGTTGGCATTTCTGAGGCCGTGGCAGACGGCGATCGCGCCATGTTCTGCCGCCGCGACCGCACCAGCGCTGCCGAAGACCTGAGCCGCATGGCCCAAGACGCCCGCCGCCGCTTAGGCCGTCCGCCGCGCGGCGCGCTCTATGTCTCCTGCCTCGCTCGCGGCCCAAATCTCTTCGGCCCCGGCGATCAAGAACTCGCCATCCTGCACGCAGCTATCGGCGGCGATTGCCCCGTTGTCGGCTTCTTCGCCAACGGTGAAATCGCCCACGACCGCATCTACGGCTATACCGGCGTCCTCACACTGTTTGGCTAGGCACGCGTGATGTTCGGCGTCAATTCTGGCCATTGGCGATAAATGCCACGCGAATCGACAACGATCGGGATGGTTTCGGCGATGCGGCGGTAGTCGACGTCTGTGTGATCAGCGATGACGAGAGCGGCGTCGAAGTGCGATAGATCATCGAGCGATGTTGAGCGCATGCCAGCAAGATCTGGGTGCCTGCGCGTCTTGCCGATCTCTGGCACGAAAGGATCGTGATAGGCGGCTTTAGCACCCCTGGCTTGCAGCAGGTCTAGAATTTCCAGGCCGGGGCTTTCGCGGATGTCATTGACGTTCTTTTTATATGCCACCCCCAACACCAGCACCCGTGCGCCATTCAGCGCCATTCGGCTTTTCTGGCTAAGCGCTTCCGCCAGTGCCGTGATGACGCCAGCGGGCTGGGCCGCATTGATTTCACCCGCGAGTTCGACAAAGCGCGTTGGTAGGCCAAGCGCTTCCGCCCGCCAGGCGAGATAAAACGGATCAATCGGAATGCAGTGTCCACCAAGGCCTGGGCCTGGATAGAACGGCATGTAGCCGAAGGGCTTGGTTGCAGCCGCATCTACCACTTCAAACACATCCACGCCCATAGCCGCATAGACGCCTTTCAGCTCATTCACGAGTGCGATATTGACGGCGCGGAATACGTTTTCCGTGATCTTCGTGGCCTCCGCCGCCTCTAGTGAAGATACCGGCGTCAGCTTCGGTGAGACGAGGCCGTAAACCGCCTCCGCCGCTTTCAGCGATGCATCGTCCAACCCTGCAAGCACTTTTGGAATGTCTGAGATGCCGAACGTGGCATTGCCAGGGTCTTCCCGTTCCGGCGCGTAGGCGATTAGAACGTCCTGGCCTGGGGTCAGGCCTGCAGCCTCCAGGATCGGCAGAACGCATTCCCGCGTCGCACCCGGATAAACCGTAGATTCAAGGCTGAGCAGCGCGCCCGGTGCTAAATGTGGTGCCAGGCTTTCCACGGTGCGTTCGACAAAGCCCATATCCGGCTGGCGCCCGGCGGCAAGCGGCGTTGGAACGGCGATCAGCACAGCATCTGCCTCGTTCGCGCGGGCCATATCGGTGGAGGCGTCGAAGCATCCGCTTGCATTGGCGGCTTGGACGGCCGTCGCTGGTGCCGTCGTCAAATAGCTCTCACCCGCAAGCAGGCGCTTCGGCTTCGCGGGATCAATATCGAGGCCAAGCACGTTGACGCCCCTGGCCGCGAAGGCCAGCGCCAGCGGTAATCCGACATAGCCAAGGCCGACGACTGCGACTTTCAATCCGCCGTCTGCCGCTTTGCGGACAATCTTGGCCGCTGCATCTTCGCCGCTTGTCATGTCGGACTCCAAACCCTGTTGACGGCGCGCCAGCACTCGCGCTTTCTGTACTGCATATCAGAGGAGGTGCGCGATGGCCTATTGGCTGTTCAAGACCGAGCCCGGGACATGGTCCTGGGACGATCAGATGAATACGGACATTGAAGGCTGGGATGGCGTGCGAAACCACCAAGCCTGCAACAATATGCGCGCGATGAAGATCGGCGATGAAGGATTCTTTTATCATTCCGTCAAAGAGAAGCAGATTGTTGGTATCGTAAAGGTGGCGAAGGAATTCCATCCTGATCCTTCGGATGCAAGTGGCAAGTTCGGCATGGTCGGAATTTCAGCCGTGAAGCCCTTCAAGACGCCAGTGACGCTGGCAGATATTAAGGTTGATGACCGCTTCGAGGACTTGGCGTTGGTCCGCCAATCACGCCTGTCGGTCGTGCCAATATCGGATCAGCAATGGGCGATGCTTTGCGAAATGGGCGGGGTCAAACCATGAGCTTTGAAGGCATGGCGCTGATGGCACTGGCTGACGTTCCGGAGGATGACGCCCGCGGCGTTACCATTCGGGATGGCGCTAAAATGCGGAAATTTGTGGTGTTGCGTTGGAAGGGCGAAACCATCGTCTACCGCAATCGTTGCCCCCATGCAGGCACGCCGCTCGATTGGATTCCAGACAGGTTCTTTGACCGCAGCGGCGCTTTCATCTTCTGCGCCACCCATGGTGCCAGCTTTGAGCCAGATACAGGCCTCTGCATCGATGGCCCCTGCGTTGGCGATGTGTTGGATCGCTGCAAATTCACCGTAGACGATGGCATCGTGACGCTGGCGGAACCGCTTTAAAGCAATTCAGCGCCCGGCACACGGGCTGCCAAAAGTGTAGCGGCGGCATCGGTCGCGGCGATGATGGCGGCAGCATCATCTGCGGGCGCGTCAAAGTTTGGCCCGAGATCCAGCAGTAAGCTGCACCGGGCGCGGGCATTGATATCCTTGAGGTCGCGCTCAGCTTCGCCCGTCAGCGCATCGGTGAGTGACCT
>CAJXVF010000426.1 GCA_913060845.1 uncultured Alphaproteobacteria bacterium
GGCAGCGTCAGATGTGTATAAGAGACAGATCAACCACTGTTACGTCAGCCGCATCCGACAGATGCGCGACGGCAGCTTCCATCGGTTCGATAACAACGAAACGTTCAGCCGCCTTATTTTTGCGCCAGCCTTCCAGCAGCGCACCGCCCATTTTTCCGCAGCCAACCAAAAGCACGCCGGTCATCGATCAGGCCCTCCCGACAGGTTCCAGCAAGGCGGCGGCGACAGCGTCGGACGCGGACTTGCCGCCCCATAGTACATATTGGAAGGCCGGATAGAATCGGTCACATTCCTCAAGCGCGATCTCAACGAGATCTTCAAGCTGCTCGACAGTAGCGCCCTGCAAACCACGCATCAGCGAGGCATGGCGGAACACCAACAGATTTGAATCCACATCAACACCAAAATGCCCAAGCGGCATCTGATCATTCACGAGAGACAGCATTTCGAGCACGGCACTGCGCCGTTCAGGCGACAAGCGGAGATCGCAGGCGCAGCCGAACTGCAGCATGTTCAAGTCATCACGCCACGCGAACATCAGGCTGTAATCCGCCCAACGACCGGACACACCTGCAATCAACTCATCAGCAACGGATCGCTCGAACTGCCAGTCATTAGCAGCGACGATTTCTTCAACTAAGTCGAGCGGGTGGAAGATATCCACTTCCATGGAACATCCCTTCGAATGTCGGCGAATGCGCCCCAAGCAGCACACTCTCACAATCCGGCAGCGACGAAACGCCCCGGAACGCACGGAACCTGACACTCGCGAATCGGTGTTGCAAGATAAGATTCGTCATAGAATCAATTTTCTAGGGGATTCTTTGAAGATTCCTGTGGAGAAACCTATTCGGACCCTTTGGCTGAAGCCATTTTCACCTCTAGGGCAGCAACACGGGCTTCCAGGGCCGCCAACGCGGCCTCAGCCTGCTCCTGCCCGGCCCGGGCATTCGCTGCCATCGTGCGCGCGGCTTCGAAATCCTCACGGCGAACAAGGTCAAATTCCTCGATCAGCTTTGCTGCCTGGGTACGCATGAGCGCCTCCGCATCAGCTTTCAGGCCGCCCGCAGCGCCAAGCGCACCGCCGGCAACCCGGGCCAAATCTTCAAATATGCGACCAGCCGCTGGGCCACCGCCAGTTGGGCCTGAATTGAAAGGTCCGTCATTCGCCATCGCCGAACTCCCTTTAATGCTAAAGCCATTGTATACCAATCGCAGCCGACATCTGCCGCAACATAAGGTCGCTCGATAACGCCCATGTTTGTAATTCCGTTCCCTGCAATTGACCCGACACTCGTAGAGATCGGTCCGTTCGCGATCCGCTGGTATGCGCTGGCCTATATCGCTGGCCTGATGATCGGCTGGGGCTATGTGCGCCGGTTAAGCCAGAAACCGCCCAGCCTGCTAACCGATAAACATGTCGACGACCTGATGGTCTGGATGACGCTAGGCGTTATTTTGGGCGGACGCCTTGGCTATGTGCTTTTCTACAAGGCCGGATATTACATCGATCACCCACTAGAAGCGTTGCAAGTATGGCAAGGCGGTATGTCATTCCATGGTGGCTTCCTTGGCGTTGTGCTTGCTGCCTACCTGTTTGCCCGACGATACAAGCTACCGGCGCTGCATCTGGGTGACCTGGTAGCCTGCGCCGCACCCGTTGGGCTGCTGCTTGGCCGTATCGCGAACTTCATCAATGGTGAGCTTTGGGGCCGCGCAAGTGATGTTCCTTGGGCGATGGTGTTTCCGGGCGACAGGCTGCAAGTCGCCCGCCACCCGAGCCAGTTATATGAGGCGCTGCTGGAAGGGCTGGTGCTGTTCATCGTGCTGTTCATCGCCTCCCGGAAGGAAAGTGTCCGCCGGAAGTACGGCCTGCTTATGGGCATATTCATGGCTGGATATGGCCTTTCCCGCTTCATAGTTGAGTTCGCACGGGAACCGGATGCGCATCTGGGTGCCATCGTTGCCGGTGCCACCATGGGCCAGCTCTTGTCGATACCGATGATCCTGGTCGGGCTCTTTCTCATTTGGCGCGCCCGCAATGCCTGAAACGCTTGCAGCGCGGATCGCTGCTGAAATCAAGGACCTCGGGCCTATCGGCCTCGACCGCTACTGGGAGCTGGCGCTGCTTGACCCGGGGGAGGGCTATTATCAAAAGCAAGCTGCTATCGGCGATGGTGGAGACTTCACGACGGCACCCGAGATCAGCCAGATATTCGGCGAACTGGTCGGCCTTTGGCTGGCGGATCGCTGGCAGGCTGGGGGTGCTCCGGGCAAAATCAGCTATGCGGAACCAGGGCCAGGCCGGGGTCAGCTGATTGATGATATTTTCCGCGCTTTAACCGCTCAACCAGGGTTTCCAAGCGACATTAAGGCGGCAGTGCTTGAGCCCAGCCCGCGCATGCAGGCATTCCAAGGCAAAGCTTTCGCCAAACATGGCATTCAACAGGTTGAATACACTGATCACCCTGCGTTCCTGTTGGGAAATGGGCTTGATCGCCCCATCCTTATGCCTGCGAACGAATATCTCGACGTGCTGCCCATCCGCCAATTCCAATTCAATGGCGGCGCATGGCGGGAGCGGCGCATTGGGCTTGATGCTGAGGGCGGATTTGCATTCGTCCTGGGCGAAGACGCGTTAGAGCCGCTAGGCATGGACGTGACGCTTAGATTTTCGGCACCGCCGGAAGGCGCGATCTATGAGCACTCCATGCAGCGGGATGAGGTTGTTGGTCTAACTGCAATCCACATACGGGAACGTGGCGGGGTAGCGCTTTTCATCGACTATGGCCACGGCACCTCCCGCTTTGGCGATAGCCTGCAAGCACTGAAGGATGGCAGACCCGCCAATCCACTTGTGGACCCCGGCCAGGCGGACATCACATCCCACGTTGATTTCGCCGCTGTCGCCCGATCTGCCGAACGCATGGGCGCAAAAGCTTGGGGTCCCGTTGACCAAGGTACGTTTCTGCTGCGGCTAGGCGCTGAAGCGCGGGCCGATCAGCTTTGCAAGAACGCATCGCCGGAACGCGCAGCAGAAATTCGCCAAGGCCTCCGCCGCCTTGTCCATCCCCTCGCCATGGGCAGCCTGTTCAAGGTCATGGCGATCACCCAGAAAGACGCGGCGCTTCCGCCCGGATTCGACCCATGACCAAGACCACAATCCAGCCGATCACCCACCCATTCTTGGAATCCAATGGCATCGCCCACGGCTTTTTCACCCGCCAGGGCGGTGTGAGCACTGGTGTTTACGATTCTTTGAACTGCGGCCCCGGCTCTGACGACGATCCCGCCGCCGTGCAAGAAAACCGCCGGCGTGTGGGCGCATGGCTCACAGGTAGGGATATTGCGCCGCTGACCGCCTATCAGGTTCATTCCCCGCGCGCTGTCATTGTTGCTGTCTCTTATACACATCTCCGAGCCCACGAGACCTCTCTACATCTCG
>CAJXVF010000427.1 GCA_913060845.1 uncultured Alphaproteobacteria bacterium
GCCGTCAGCCGAGCAGCCCATCCGCGGCTTGCCTGCATTCAGCAGCGCGCCGCAACCAGTTCTACCGCCTGCGCCGCAGCCCCGTGTGTCCGCGCCACTTCCGCAGCCGCCAATATCTCAACCCATGCCGCTTTCGGCACCGCCATCAGCGAATGACGGTTTGGTAACGCCATTGCCGTTGCCGCGATCGACAGCTGCACTGCCGCCCCCGCCAGCTCCGTCTGGCTTTGGCCCGTCAGAACAATTTGATCGGCAGAACCCGCCTGCAATGGCCCAACCCGGTTGGACGCCTGCAGCCCCCGCCGCGACAATCGCCGCTGCAAGACCTCGCAATTTGGCTCCACTTGTGAGCTTAGCTCCGCCCCGTCAGCCAGATGAGCCTCGCCGCTTGCTCGCTGCATTGCCGCCCGCGGCACCTGCCGCACGGACTGTGCAATTGCCGACGCTGACATCTCAACCGCTGCCGAACCTTATTCAGCAGCCTGTCGCCGAGCCCCGCCCATTCAATGGCGTTGCGAAACCAAGCCAGGTCCAACGGCAATTCACGCCGAATTTGGAGCAATCGCGCTCAATTCAGCCGCGCGCAGGCCAGTCCCGTATCGTTAGGCCGCGAATGGCACCGCCGCGCTTGCCAGTGCAACAAGCGCCGAGCTTAGCGTCGCCGGCCCCATTGCCGCCAGCGCCTGCAATCCGCCAAGCGCCAAATTTGGCCCCAAGTTCAACGCCAGCGCTCGCAGCCGTTCAGCAATCGGAGCCGCAGAGCTTCAATGGCGTTAGTGCGCCAGATAGCCTGCCGCCAGCTTCATTGATCCAACCGCCCCAACGTCGAACGTTCGTTCCAGGTGCTGCTTTACCGCAGCCCATCGCATCGCGTGCGGTAGAGCCTGCTTTTGGCAATGTAACGCAGCCTGGTTCTGCCGTTTTGGCACCACCACCGCCACCCGCCCGTGCGCCTGAGATTGCAGCCCGGCCAGAAAGCCAAAGCGCGCTTCCGGTTCCTGCAACAGAAGTTTCAAATCAAGCGCCCCGCCGTGGATTGTCGATCCCAGATGGATTGGCACGTGTAACTGCGCCGCAACAATTTGGCGGCGATGCGCCTCGCCGCTTGCTTACGCCGCCACCGATTGATGATCTTTCGAAAGCGCCTGGCTTCGCGCCCTTGCCTTTGCCAGCGCCGATAGCGCCACCAGTCGCTGAAGTGCCCCCTGTCGCTGAAGGACTGGCGCAAGATTTCAATGCGGTCCCGCCGCCTCGTTTGTCTGAACTCGCACCGCCATCACGGCGTACAGCGTTCGTGCCCCCCCCCAGCGGTTCCCAGGATTTCTCCACGGATATTGCCTTTGCAGGCGGTAGCCGCAGTTTGCCGGGTGACGCAATGCCCGCGCTATCTGCGATTGCGGACCGGATGAAATCTAATCCTGGCCTGCAGGCTCGCGTCAGTGGCGCAGCGGCTGCTGGTGATCCTGGTGAAGCGCGCGATGTGGCATTTGCCCGTGCACTCGCAGTGCAACGCTATCTCTTGAGCCGTGGCGTGATGAGCGACGCGATCAAAGTGCAGCCTGTCACAGGCGGGCAGGGCCGCGATGGCGTGTCCGTCACGCTCGTCGTTCCTGCGTGAGGCTGACGAGGATGCAGTGGTCATTCTGTAAGCAATCGGCGTGACGCGTCCTCGCAGATATCTGGTCCGGATGGCGCTTTTCGTCATCGCCGCCGCCGCCGCCGTATATGTGCTGCGGGTTCCGGCGATGGCCGCATTTTTGGCGAACCCTGCACTTAACGGCGTGATCCTTGGCGTGCTGCTTGTCGGCGTATTTGTGTGTGTGCGCCAGGCGGCCACGCTGAATGCAGAAATCGCCTGGGTAGAAGGCTATCTACGCCAAGCTGCTGGCGCGCCGCCATCGCATCCACCGCGCTTGATGGGGCCAATCGCCCGCGCATTGGGTGAAGACGGGCGGAAGGCCACGCTCACTACATTCTCAACCCGTGCCTTGCTGGACGGGGTCGGGACGCGGCTTGATGAGGGGCGCGAGCTTGCGCGTTATCTGGTCGGCCTGCTGATATTCCTAGGCTTGCTTGGCACATTCTGGGGCCTTCTGGAGACCGTTCGGTCTATCAGTAGTGTTGTTGATGGCTTGACGGTCGACAGCACAGCGAAAGACGCCGGTAGCCAGATGTTTGACCAATTGCGGTCTGGCTTGCGGGCACCTTTGGATGGCATGGGTACAGCCTTCAGTTCTTCGTTGTTCGGCCTTTCAGGCGCACTCGCCTTGGGGTTTTTGGACCTGCAGGCCGGGCAAGCGCAGAACCGGTTCTACAATGATGTGGAAGACTGGTTGTCCAGCATGGCGCGCTTCCGGGCATCGCCAATGGCCGGTGATGGTGACGGTGAAGGCATGCGTCCATCTGCATTCACGGAAGCATTGTTGCAGCAAACTGCTGAAGCTCTGGATGATCTGCGCCGTCTGGTATCCCGGTCAGAAGAAGGCCGCCGCGAAACGGGTCAGGGCCTCGCTCGCATGACGGATCGGCTGCAGGACCTTGGTGATAAGCTTGAATCATTGGGCGTGATCGTTGAGCGCCAACAACGCGTAATCGATGGTGCCACAGATCGGCAGGCCGATATTGGCGGTGCGCTGACGGCGCTGACTGCACAAATGGCAGCACCCAGTCCGGGTGATCCTGATGCGCGGCGCCAGCTGGCGCAGATTGAACGACAGCTCACGCGGATTGGCGATGGCGCTGAAGCTGGCCGGGCTGAACTTGCTACAGAACTCCGCAGTGAGATTAGGCTGCTTGGACGCACGCTGCTGGGTGGCGCTGCGGCTGCAGAGAGCAAGCGATCTGATTCCGACACCTGGCCCGGCTGAGGGCATTCGCCATGCGCGCCCGCCGCCGTCGCTCCCCCATAGGCACTGACATTTGGCCAGGCTTTGTGGATGCGCTCGCCAGCTTGCTGATGGTGGTGATCTTCCTATTGATGGTGTTTGCACTCGCCCAACACTTCCTGAGTGACGCCTTGAGCGGACGTGACGAAGCGCTTGCCGCCGCCACAGTCCAAGCGGCGGAAGATGCGGCTGCAAAGGCCGCAGCCCGCGCCCGCATCGAAGCCCTCGATAAGGATTTGGCGACGACCGCGCGTGGACTGGACGCCGCCAAAATCAAAGCCATCGAGAATGAAGACCAAATTTCCTCACTAGAGGATGCGCTGGCGGCCGCCGTTCAAAAAGCGTCTGAGACCTTGGCCAAGCTTGAACGGACCGAAGCCCGCCTGGCGAGCGCAAGAGATGCAGGACAAGCCGCCTTGGCAGATGCGCAGGCCCAGGCGGGCCGGGCGGGCTCGGCGGAAGTGAAGGCATCCGATCTTGCGACTGAACTCGCGGCGTTGCAGGCGCAGGTCGCTAGCTTGAGTGCGGCGCTGGCTGATAAATCGGCGGAAAGTG
>CAJXVF010000428.1 GCA_913060845.1 uncultured Alphaproteobacteria bacterium
CGAGATGTAGAGAGGTCTCGTGGGCTCGGAGATGTGTATAAGAGACAGCTCCAGGTCTGGCCAGTCTTCATAACTGGTGCGGCTATGGAGGATGGTGTGATTGCAGACGAACTGCATATCGCCCGGCTCAAACTCCATATCCAGGCGGAATTCTTCGCTGCCTGCGAGAGCGTCCAGCGCATCAAACGCGGCCTCTTGCTCCGGCGTGACACGCGGCACGTCGTCAAAGCGCTGGGCTTTGCGGATGGCACTGCGGACATAATGGCCAAAGATGCGCCCTTCGTGGGCCTGGAATACGGGCATTGGGTACCAAGGGCGGCGGCCTTCGGGAATTTCGTCCCGGCGGTCCCGATATGTCAGCTGCATCAGGACTGCCAGATGCTCTGGATGCCGCTCGATCATGGCGTGGTAGAGCGCGGTTGAGGATACGGCGCTGGAAAGCCCGCCGGCCTTCGATGTTTTGATGGATAGCAGCCCGACAACATCGCCTGCATCGCAGTGATAGGGCAGGCGTTCCGCTGTCTGATAGCCTCGGGAGCTTGGTTGGCTGTAATCGAAGCCAAGGTCGTGGACATGGCCAAGCGCGTGGCCTGCTGCATTCTGTGAGACTGCATCACCAAGGTGTAGTCCGACCGCCCAGAATGCCGTCGCGGCTTGGCGCAGATTGTAGCGATCAATCGGAAGTCCGCGAATAAGCGACAGTCCAACGCCGTCCAACACATTCGCTTTGATCTCCCGCAGCTTCGGTGCCAGGTGCGGCAAGGGCAGGTCGCTCGCAGTGACGTTTGTCAGATCATCTGTCCGGCTGCCTGCTGCCGCGATCACGGCTTCAAGATCGCCAAGCTCGGCTGCTGAAAGGTCGTGCATCCAGCGGTCTGGCGTTTTCGCTAGGTCTGAACCCTTCCAGTTGGCGGGGCTTGCATTGAAGCGAGGGAAACTATCTAGCATTTGATCCTCCTTATTCTTGTCAAAGGGCCTTGGCGGCGTTCTGCTTGTCGCGGCGTGCGTCGCCTTCGGCCTTCAAGCGGGCGCGAATGTCTGGCGTCAGGCGATTATAGCGCCCACGCCATTCTGGGTCAGGCCAAACGAAATCGGTTTCGACGGTTTGCATCGGTTCACTTGCGTTCTCCAGCGTGTCCAGCGCAATGCCGACAACGTCGCGCTGCATATCGCGCTTCCAGGGCTCGCCCGTTGGATTACCCAGGGGAAAGTCTAGGAAGACAAACCGGGGCGCGCCGCAATATTCAACGATATCCCGGGCGGACCCGACAACCACTGTCGGAATGCCGTTCGCTTCAAGATGGCGTGCAACCAGACTCACGGTCTGGTGACACACAGGTCAAAGCGGGGAGAGGACAGCGACGTCCGCACCATCCGCTTGGACGCGTTCTAGAATTTCTGGCGCATGTCGCTGCATCGTCATGCGGTGGCTGTAGACGGTTGGGGTGCCGAAGAAATGATCGGTCAATCCGCCGATCCGGCCTTCGCGCGCAAAGGCTTGCATCGTCTCAATGGGCAGGAAGCTCTCACGGTCATCCGTGTGCGTGCTTTCCTTGTCCCAGGCCGTGTTCATGGTGAACAGGGCATCGGGCGGTGGGGTCGTTGGGCCAGCCCAGACATGGCGAACGCCTTTGGCGTCAATATTGGTCTGGCTCTTGTCGCTGGCTGTCGTGATCAGCGCAACGCGACTTTCCGCCAGCGGCTTTTTCAGCGGCGTGAAAGGCGCGTCTTCGTTATGCGCCCAGACGTAATCCTTGTCATAGCCCATCGCCCTGTAATACTGGCGCGTCCGTTCCATATACGGGACGGGGGCATTCGATCCACCGCTCATCCGATCCTCCATGTCCTATTGCTGCATCAGGATGGCCCAAACCGTTGAACGCGGGCAAGCCCGCTGCGATTGCGCCTTGTGGTCGGCATATGTCTGCCGCACAAACGATGTAGAACAATCGCTTCAGCTATATTGACGTAAGCCAGTACCGAAATTGAAGGGAGCCACCAGATGCTAGAGGGCAAATGTCATTGCGGTGAAGCAGGGTGGACGCTTAAGGACATGCCTGAATCAGTAACCGTGTGCAATTGCACGATTTGCCGTCGATATGGTGTGCTCTGGGCTTACGGCTATATTGGCGATGATATCCATTCTATTGGAAAAACAAAGACTTACCGCCGCAAGGATGACGGTGCCATAGACTTTCATTTCTGCACCAAATGCGGCTGCGTAACCCACTACGTTAAGACAGCAATTGAGGCAGGCGGACGCCATCGGACCGCCGTGAATGTACGTATGACTGATCCTGCTTTGATCCTCGACCTGCCAATCGTCCAATTCGATGGCCTGGAGACTTTTGAGGACTTACCACGTGATGGACGTAAGGTCAGTGATGTGTGGTTTTGAAACCACCAGCAAAGCATCGATTGAGCGAAGTGATGTAACCGGCACCGAAGCCCCGCGTTCCAGGCCTTGCCAGTTGAAAGTCACAACAGAAATTTGCTGCACCTCTGTAAATCTCCGGCAGGCACAAAAAATGGACATTGACGGACCGTTTTTGGAGCGATCATGGAGGTGGCTTCATGGGTTATCTTAATTTGACAGGTATGTATTGACTATCTAACGTTGAAACAATAATTAATTATGTATCAAAATTATATATTGAGGGTGGGGCTGTTATGATCTCCGGAATAAACGGTAGTAATCTCATTTTAGAATCCATGGCTAAAGTGAGAGTCGAAGAAAAGATTATCGATAAAGCCAAGATCGTTGGAAATAAGGGAGAGTATGTAGTCCAATTTTATGGCTCATGTGCCGAGTGGAATGGAGAGCCGGTCGTTCTTTGCAGTGCAAGAGACCCTTATAAACCGCGTATTTTCAAAAGCCTAGATGGAGCAGTTTCCCAGTTATCAAAGATAGGATTAAGCAAAACATCTATAATAATTACGGGTCTATAGGCGAAAAACCCTGTGTATTTAATGAATCAAGGACTTGGTGTGGCCAACACACAAGACCATTCTGGATAATAGTCAAACTCTCAAGCCGGGACAGTCTTCTATGACGAAATTTGCGCGTTCTATGTTGACAGGTGGTGTCATTCTCCTGTTGCTCTTGGGCTGGTATGCTTGGATGGACGCAAGAGGTGAAGCTCGAAGATCGCAAACCAACGAAAAAAGACAAGCTCTTCAGGATAATTTGAACGATCCATCTGCGCCTCCAGTGCTATCTAACACTATGTTGGACCCAGACTGGTCGATCAGACAATGGCTGGCAGTAGGTCGAAAAAGTAGTGACTGCGCGATGGCCGATGAAATGATGGATCAGAATGCAACGATCAAGGTAGTTTCAAGAAGGGGAGCACAAAGGCGATATTATCTTTCAGATTACGTGAGACCTTTGCATAAGCCCCCATTCTGAGCGGGGCTCTGCTTGCAGCCTTTCTTC
>CAJXVF010000429.1 GCA_913060845.1 uncultured Alphaproteobacteria bacterium
CCCCAATTCCCATCGACGACTGTTGTCGTGCCCGGTGCGGCGTTCGATATCGTGCAAGAATCGGGCACGACAACAGTCGTCGATGGGAATTGGGGCTTCGGCTACGTGCAGACCGAGCGCGCCATGGCCGTGACGATTGAAAAGGCGAAGACCCAAAACGTCGCCGCAACGACAATCTACAAGCAAGGCCATGTTGGCCGGGTAGCAGCCTACCCGCTGATGGCAGCAGAGGCAGGCATGATCGGCATCATGACAGCCGATTCTGGCCGCGCGCCGAAGCAGGTCGCCCCCTTTGGCGGCCGCGAAGCCCGACTAGGCACAAACCCCATCTCCATCGCTGTCCCCTCTGACCTCGACGGCCCATTCTTCTTTGACCTCTCAACGGCAGCAGCCGCTGCTGGCAAGATCAAACTCGCCCAAGCACGCGGTGAAACCGTGCCCGAAGGCTGGTTAATCGGCGCAGATGGCCAACCGACAAATGACCCTGGCGTGCTGGGTAAAGGCGGCGCCCTGCTACCGCTTGGCGGCAATGTTGGGTTCAAGGGTTACGCGCTCTCCTCCATGGTGGAAGTGCTGTCAGCGGTGCTAACAGGCCTCGGCTTCGGGGTAGAGCCGACTGGCCGTCATAATGACGGCTGCTTCATCGCCTGCTTCAAGGTGGAGGCCTTCCGCCCACTGGCGACATTCAAGCAAGACGTGCGGGATTTCGCCGAATACCTCAAATCCACGCCCACGGCTGATGGCTTCGATGAAGTGCTGTATCCCGGCGAAATCGAACATAACCGCCAGAAAGCCCGCCTCGCGAGCGGTGTCGAGATTGAGGACAAGACCTGGGACGCGCTCGGCTCCCTTGCCCAGAAATTCAACCTCCCAGCCATTTCCGCTAGCTAAGGCCTGACACATGACCATGAAAATTCACCACGCGCCCAACACCCGCTCCGTCCGCACTGTGTGGCTGTTCGAAGAATTGGGCCTGCCTTACGACATCCAGTTCCATAAGCTTGGCGACCCGGAAATGCGTTCGCCAGAATACCGCAAAATCCATCCCATGGGCCGGGTGCCGGCACTGGAAGATGGCGATGTGACGATCCTGGAATCCGGGGCCATCGTTGAATATGTGCTGTCGAAATATGGCGAAGGCCGGATGCGCCCGAAGCCTGATTCAGCAGATTTCGCCGGATACCTGCAGTGGCTGCACTATGCAGAGGGCATGATCATGCCGCCGGTGAATATCATTGTCGTCGAAACAATCCTGCTGCCGCCAGATCGCCGCAATGATGTGAACGTCAACCGCGCGACCAAGCTGCTCGGCCAGATGCTCTCTGCCGTAAACACCCACATGGAAGGCCGCGAATTCCTAGCCGGCGATTTCTCGGGCGCTGACATCATGACCGGCCACGCCTGCACCGTAGCCCGCCGCCTCGGCGCTGACGTCTCCGACAAACCAAACGTCGAAGCCTACATAGAACGCCTAAACGCCCGCCCTGCGATGAAGGCAGCTTGGGCGGCGACAGTTTAGATCAAATATTCGTTGATCCGTTAAAACTCGGCACCTGAAAGCATCGCCCCTCCCCCAAAAGGGAGAGGCATTAGCGCCTTACGACGCAATCGCATTCTCTCAATTTTATAGCGCCTGCTAGGCTACTTTAGCCTAGAAAAGCTAGCTCTTCATCAGCGCGTCGATGTCCCGTGCGGCACCTTCTGAGGCTGAGCGGGCGAAGGCGGCGTAGAGTTTTAGGGCGGCTGTCACTTTGCGCTCGCGGACTTCTGTTGGCTTCCAGGCGGCGTCGCCTTTGGCTTCCATAGCACTGCGACGCTTGGCGATTTCTTCATCGCTGACGGCCCAATGGATTGAGCGGTCGGCGATGTTGATTTGGATTGTGTCGCCGTCTTCAACCAAGCCAATTTCACCGCCAAGTGCTGCTTCCGGCGAGATATGGCCGATGGAAAGCCCGGAGGAGCCGCCGGAGAAGCGACCATCGGTGATGAGCGCGCATGCGGCGCCCAGGCCAACGGCTTTGATGTAGCTGGTTGGATACAGCATTTCCTGCATACCGGGGCCACCGCGTGGGCCTTCATAGCGCACGACAACAACGTCGCCCGCTTTTACCTGCTTGCTAAGAATGCCTTTGACGGCGCTGTCCTGGCTTTCGAAAATCTTGGCCGGGCCAGAGAACACGAGGCATTCTGCGGGCACGCCTGCGGTCTTCACGATGCAGCCGTCTTTCGCGATATTGCCATAGAGAACAGCCAAGCCACCATCCTGCGAATAGGCATGCTCGCCAGAGCGGACGCAGCCGTCTTCCTGGTCCTTATCAAGCTCTTTCCAGAGGTTGCTGGAGGAAAATGCCTGAACGGTACGCACACCGCCGGGGGCCGCTTTATAGAACATTTCTACGTCCTCAGACGGATCGCGCATAATGTCCCATTTATCCAGCGCTTCGCCCATGGTCGCAGTGTGGACGGTCGGGCGGTCACGGTGGATCAGGCCAAGCCGGTCAAGCTCACCCATGATGCGCATGATGCCGCCGGCGCGATGCACATCCTCCATGTGATAGAGGCTGGTGGACGGTGCCAGCTTAGATAGATGCGGCACACCACGGCTCAAGCGGTCGATATCTTTCATCGTGAAGGCACCTCGCCTTCCCGCGCCATAGCGAGCAGATGGAGGATGGTATTGGTGGATCCGCCCATGGCGATATCTACGATCATCGCGTTCTCAAAGCTTCTGAAATCAGCAATGCCGCGCGGCGTGGCGGTTTCATCATGCTGCTCATAATACCGTTTAGCCAGATTGACGATGTGACGGCCTGCGCGTTTGAACAGGTCCTCCCGGTAGGCATGGGTGGCCAGCATGGAGCCATTGCCCGGCAGCGCTAAACCAAGCGCTTCAGCGAGGCAGTTCATGGAATTGGCGGTGAACATGCCGGAGCAGGAACCACATGCAGGGCAAGCAGAACGCTCCGTCTTCTCGCTGTCTTCCTCAGACACATCTGGGTTCACAGCGTTCATCATGGCGTCGATCAGATCGACCTTCCGTTCCTTGCCATCAAGGATGACCTTACCGGCCTCCATCGGGCCGCCTGAAACGAAGATCGCTGGAATGTTCAGGCGCATCGCAGCCATCAACATGCCCGGTGTGATTTTATCGCAGTTGGAGATGCAAACGACGGCATCCGCGCAATGCGCGTTACACATATATTCAATGGAATCAGCGATCACCTCACGGGAGGGAAGCGAGTACAGCATCCCGTCATGGCCCATGGCGATGCCATCATCGACCGCAATCGTGTTGAATTCCTTGGCGACGCCGCCTGCTTCCTCAATTTCCTTCGCGACCAGCTGGCCCATGTCCTTCAAATGCACATGGCCTGGAACGAACCTGTCTCTTATACACATCTCCGAGCCCACGAGACCTCTCTACATCTCGT
>CAJXVF010000430.1 GCA_913060845.1 uncultured Alphaproteobacteria bacterium
GGCTGCGTCGCAAGCGACGCACGGCGCTCTAGCCGAGCTTCTTAGGCTTCGGCCCGCCCGTCGCCCAATCCAGCAGTTCCGCCGTATGCACGACAGGCGCATGCACGGCGCTTTTGAGCTGGGTGAGGCAGCCGATATTGCCTGCGGCGATCACATCAGCCTGAAGCGCGTTTAGATTGCCAGCCTTCCGTTCTTTAAGCTGGCCAGCGATCTTGGGCTGCATGATGTTGTAGACACCAGCAGATCCGCAGCAGAGATGCGGTTCACGCGGAGTCGTGACGCGGAAACCTGCATCTTCCAGAAGCGCTTTCGGCTCGTCCTTTAGCTGCTGGCCATGTTGCATGGAACAAGCGGAGTGATATGCCACCGTCAACTGTTCAGGTGGCTTCGGATTATCCAAGCCGATTTCGATCATAAATTCGACGATATCTTTGGTCATCGCGGACACTTCAGCCGCTTTTTCTGCCCAAAGCGCATCGTTCCGCAGCATGAACCCGTAATCCTTGACGGATGTACCGCAGCCCGAAGCGTTGATGACGACGGCATCGAGCCCTTCGCCGTCCATCTCCGCCGACCATGCGGCGATGTTCTGGCGGGCGGCGGCGTGGCCAGCTTCTTCCTGGCCCATGTGATGTACCAACGCGCCGCAACAGCCAGCACCCTTCGCGACCACCACTTCGACGCCGTGGCGGTTCAGTAAGCGGATCGTCGCCTCATTAATAACCGGGTCCAGCGCCTGCTGTGCGCAACCCGCCAAAAGCGCCACACGCTTCTTGCGCTCACCCGTAGTGTAGTGCGTACGTTCGCCTTCTATTGCAGAACGAGGCGGGATTGAGGCTGGCGTAAGTCGCAGCATCGCCCCGATCCGTCCAGGCACGAAACGCGCGATTGGCCGAGCGAACCATGCAGCGGCTAATGCTGCGCGGAAACGGTTCGGGTATGGCAAGATTTCCGCCAAAACCCGGCGCAGCATCCGGTCCATAAAGGAGCGCTTATAAGTCTTTTCAATATGGGAGCGGGCGTGATCAACCAGGTGCTGGTAGTGCACGCCGGATGGACAGGTGGTCATGCAGGAAAGGCAAGACAGGCAGCGGTCCAGATGCTTAACAACCGTCGCCGTAGCAGGGCGGCTGTTTTCCAGCATGTCTTTGATTTGGTAGATGCGCCCGCGCGGGCTGTCTAGCTCGTCGCCAAGCAGGACATATGTTGGGCAGGTCGCAGTGCAGAAGCCGCAATGGACGCAGGTTCGCAGAATCTTTTCCGATTCGGCAACATCAGCGTCTTTCAGCTGAGCAAGCGTAAAGTTCGTCTGCATGGCCGGGCTATTCCTCTAGCGCACTAGCGTTCCGCGCGAGGATAATCGAACCCGACTCGAGCGCTGAATTCAAGCACTCTTTCCGTCATGTGGGCGATAATGCCCGACAATGACGGTATAGCCTCAGCCCTGGCGTGCTTTGAACTTACGGACCACTTTGTTGATCACGTAGATCCGACCGCGCCGACGCACGACCTGGGACGCCTTATGGCGGTTCTTAATGGTTTTCAGCGAACGCACGACTTTCATCGGACCAAACCTCAAAATGCAAATTAGCAAAGGTAACGCGCGCCGGATCGAAACGACCAGCGCGCGGAGACACGGATATAGCGAAATGAGGTCTCTATTGTCAACGGCGGAGGCGTCATATCTCCGCCAAGCGGCCTCTTATATCTCTTTCGCACGCTCTCTTAGCACGAACTTCTGGACTTTCCCGGTGGATGTTTTCGGTAATGGGCCAAAGACGACATCGCGGGGACATTTAAAGCGGGCCATGTTGGCGCGGCAGAATTCGATGATATCCGCCTCACTGGGTGCGGCAGCGCCGGGCTTTAGTTCAATGAAAGCGCAGGGTGTTTCACCCCATTTTTCATCTGGTTTCGCGACCACAGCGGCTTCTGACACTGCTGCGTGGCTATAAAGCGTTTGCTCTACTTCTACGGAGGAGATGTTTTCGCCACCGGAAATGATGATGTCCTTTGAGCGATCTTTCAGCGCGACATAGCCATCTTCATGCATCACGCCAAGGTCGCCTGAATGGAACCATCCACCAGCAAACGCGGCTTCGGTCGCACTCGGGTTTTTGAGATAGCCCTTCATGACGATATTGCCTTGCATCATCACTTCCGCAATCGTCTCACCATCGCGTGGGGCGACGGCCATGGTTTCAGGCTCCATCACATCCACACCTTCAAGCATTGGGTAGCGCACACCCTGGCGCGCCTTAACGGCAGCGCGGTCTGCCGGTGGCAGGTCTGCCCAATTATCATGGGCGGCGCAGACGACTGAGGGGCCAAGCGTCTCCGTCAAGCCATAAACATGGGTTACGTCAAACCCGGCCTCCTCCATCTTCTGCAAGGTAGACGGCGGCGGCGGTGAGGCCGCAGTCATCACCTTTACAGTGTGATCAAAGGCGCGTTTTTCATCCTCAGGCGCATTGGCGATCATGTTCAGCACAATCGGCGCGCCGCACATATGGTCCACGCCATGGTCGGCAATAGCGGCATAAATCGCATCAGCCCGCACTTGGCGAAGGCAAACATGTGTTCCCGCCTGCATCGCAATGACCCAAGGGAAGCACCAGCCGTTGCAATGGAACATCGGCAGCGTCCAAAGATAGACCGGGTGATGCGGCATCTGCCACACAAGCGCATTGGAGGCAGTGTTTAAGTATGTGCCCCGATGGCTGTAGACAACGCCTTTAGGGTCACCCGTCGTGCCAGACGTATAGTTCAGCGCAATAGCGTCCCACTCATCATCCGGCGGCGTAAAGGGGAAGCTGGCATCGCCGCTTGCAATAAAGGCCTCGTAATCCATCTCGCCGATCAGGTTGCCTACTCCGTCATATTCCGAATCATCTACGTCGATGACGAATGGCTTCGCCTTGGCGACCTTGAGCGCATCAGCCATGACGCCCGCAAATTCCCGGTCCACGAACACGGCGTCCGCTTCGCCATGGTCAAGGATGAAGCCGATAATCGCCGCATTCAGGCGGGTATTGATGGTGTTGATGATTGCGCCGGTCATGGGAATGCCGAAATGCATCTCCATCATCTCAGGCGTGTTAGCCGTGAGTACCGCTACCGTATCGCCTTTGCCAATACCGCGCTTTGCCAGAGCGTCTGCCAATTTGTGGGCGCGCGTATGCGTTTCTTTCCAAGTGAACCGTTTGGCACCATGGATAACCGAGACCCGGTCTGGCTATGTCCAAGCCGCACGCTCCAAATGGCCAAGCGGCGTCAATGGCTGGAAGTTTGCGGGGTTCTTATCCAGGTCGAAGTCATATGGGCTTGGCGACTTTGGCATATTGGCCTCTCGAAAGACGGTGCAGGTTTGGTCTAGTCTATCCGGGAGCTGTCTCTTATACACATCTGACGCTGC
>CAJXVF010000431.1 GCA_913060845.1 uncultured Alphaproteobacteria bacterium
CAGCGTTGCCGGATCGGAGCGCTCGCCCGCCAGGAAAAGCCCGCGCAGGCTTGATAAATCATATTGCTTGAGCAGCTTGCCCTCTGGATCATCCCGGCGGATCGCGCGGAAGGCCGTTGGTGCGGTGAACAGCAGCTTCACATCATGTTCCGCGATAACGCGCCAGAACACACCCGCATCCGGCGTGCCAACAGGCTTGCCTTCAAACAGAACCGTCGTGCAGCCATAGAGCAGCGGCGCATAGACGATATAGCTGTGTCCAACGACCCAACCGACATCGGATGCGGCCCAATAGGTCTCACCGGGTTCCATACCGTAGATGTGCTTCATCGACCATGCGAGCGCCACCATATGCCCGCCATTGTCGCGCACTACGCCTTTTGGCTCCCCGGTCGTGCCGGAGGTGTAGAGCACATAGAGCGGGTCCGTCGCGGCAACGGGGGTGCAGGGGGCGGGCTCTGCCGTCGCCATGGCAGCGGCCCAGTCAACATCCCGGCCTGGCTGCATGTCTGCCGTTGCCTGTTCACGCTGGAAGATCACGCAATGGTCCGGCTTGTGGCGGGCGAGGTCGATGGCACCGTCTAGCAGCGGCTTATAGGGAATGACCCGGCCCGGCTCGATCCCGCACGAGGCCGCCACAATAACTTTGGCTGCACTGTCATCAATGCGGACGGCAAGTTCATTGGCAGCGAACCCACCAAACACGACCGAATGGATGGCACCCAACCGCGCGCAGGCCAGCATGGCGACGGCGGTTTCTGGGATCATCGGCATGTAGATAACGACCCGGTCGCCCTTGGCGACGCCAAGTCCGGCCAGCACGCCAGCAAACCGCGCGGTCTGGTCCAGCATTTCTGCGTATGTGTATGTGGCTTTAGCGCCCGTGATTGGGCTGTCATAAATGATCGCTGCCTGATCGCCGCGTCCGTTGGCGACATGCCGGTCGAGCGCGTTGTAGCAAGTGTTTGTCTCCGCGCCGACGAACCAACGCCGGGGGAAGTCGCCCTCGGGCGCTAAAACCTGATCTGCCGGTTTGAACCAATCGATAGCCTCTGCCGCTTCCGCCCAGAAGCCTTCCGGGGCGCTCAGCGCGCGTTGCTGCATCTGATCAAAGGTTTCGGTCATGATCGGCCCTCCCAATTTTTCTCGTCCTGTATTGTTAGGCCGCAGAGCCGCCGCCAGCAATCACGAAATGTGTTGGATGCGGTCTTGCTCTAATCGCTTGCCCAAAGCAGGATGCGCCAATCGAATTACGCTTAAGAGCAGGGACGAAGAAACATGGGCATTCTTGATGGCAAGGTAGCGCTTATCACAGGCAGCGGGCGGGGCATTGGCCGTGCGATCGCGATGGATATGGCGAAAGGCGGCGCAAAGGTCGTCGTGAATGACTTGGGCGCAGGCCTTGATGGCGGGGAAGGCAATGCCAGCCCAGCGGAAGAAACCGCAGCGGATATCCGTGCTGCTGGCGGTGAAGCCACCTACAACACCGACAGTGTGGCCGAAATGTCCGGCGCCAAGCGCATGGTTGAAGCCGCGATGGATGTGTTCGGCGGTATTGATTGCGTCGTCAACGTGGCAGGCATCTTGCGGGATGGCATGTTCCACAAGATGGAAGAAGGCGATTGGAAGGCCGTGTTGGATGTGCATCTGAACGGCTGCTTCAATACCTCCCGCGCTGCGATTGAGCATATGCGCGAGAAGGGGAATGGCGCGTTCGTGCATTTCACCTCGACCTCCGGCCTCGTTGGTCAAATTGGGCAGGCGAATTATGCAGCAGCAAAAATGGGCATTGTCGGCATGAGCCGCGTGATCGCCATGGAAGGTGCCCATAAGGGTGTGCGCTCCAACTGCGTCGCACCCTTCGCATGGACGCGGATGATTGAAAGCATCCCGATCAAGAGTGATGAGCAAGCGCGCGCGTTTGAAGCCTTTCGCACCGGTGCCACCGCGGAACACGTTGCCCCCGTCGTTAGCTATCTCAGCAGCGATGCGGCGAGCGGTGTGAATGGTCAAGTCTTTGGCGTGCGCGGCAATGAGATTTATCTCTTCACCCAGCCCCGCCCCGCCAAGACAGTGCACAATAGCGCTGGATGGACCCATGACAGCCTGGCAGCCATGCTGGAACCATCTATCCGCCGCGAAATGACGGACCTCGACGGCACAGGCGAATATTTTGATTGGGACCCGATCTGATAGCGCTTCAAGCAGATTGGCAGTGGAATTAGAGGATAGAGAACGATGGATTCAGCAGCCGTAATTCTTGATAGCCGGGAACCCCAGGCTGGCGTTTCCCACGTCATTGGCGGTGTCACATCGCCATTGATCGAGGACACAATCCCTGCCGTCCTGAAAGATACAGCGGCGCGATTTGGGGGCCGGGATGCTGCTATCTTCCCCACCCAAAACATCCATTGGACCTATGCTGAGTTCGACCATCAGGTTGACCGGCTGGCAGGCGGTTTACACGCGCTCGGTTTCCGTAAAGGCGATAGGGTTGGCATATGGGCACCGAACCGCGTTGAATGGCTCCTGACGCAGTTTGCGACTGCGCGGGTCGGTATTGTTCTGGTCAATATCAATCCGGCCTATCGCGTATATGAGCTTGAATATGTGCTGAACAAAGTTGGCTGTATGGGGCTGGTTGCGGCGCGGTCATTCAAGTCTTCGGACTATGCTGCGATGATTGCAGAATTGGCACCTGAACTGAGCAACCACAACGCGTCCAATGAACTCAACGCCGCCCGCCTACCGCAGCTGAAACGCGTAATTTGTATGGGTGAGGATACGCCCGCAGGCATGCTGGGCTTCGACGCTGTTGTTGCAATGGGCGATGCCGTTGATGTGGCGGACTTGGATGCGATCACGGCCACGCTGGACCGGAATGAGCCGATCAATATCCAGTTCACCTCCGGCACCACAGGCCAGCCCAAAGGGGCGACGCTGACGCATCGGAATATCGTCAATAACGCCCATTTCACAACGGCGGCGATGGAGTTTACGGAAGCGGACAGGCTGTGCATTCCAGTCCCATTTTACCATTGCTTCGGCATGGTCATGGGTACGCTTGGCTGCGTCACCAAGGGGGCTGCCATGGTCGTTCCGGGCGAAGGTTTTGAGCCTGCCGCGACGATGCAGGCCGTATCGGACGCCAAGTGCACTGCGCTCTATGGCGTGCCGACAATGTTCGTTGCTGAATTGGAATTGCCGAACCTTAAGTCCTACGACCTTTCGGCGCTGCGCACAGGCATTATGGCCGGTGCGCCCTGTCCGATTGAGGTGATGCGTCAAGTTCAGGGCGTGATGAATATGAGCGACGTCACCATCGCTTATGGCATGACGGAGACGAGCCCTGTCTCCTTCCCTGTCTCTTATACACATCTCCGAGCCCACGAGACCTCTCTACATCTCGT
>CAJXVF010000432.1 GCA_913060845.1 uncultured Alphaproteobacteria bacterium
CGAGATGTAGAGAGGTCTCGTGGGCTCGGAGATGTGTATAAGAGACAGGTCTGTAGCTGAATGCGGACTTCGCGCAGGCATGTTCCTGGTGTTGTGCGCGCAAATTCCTCGCTGACAATTCCGCCGACCGCGATGTCTCGAAGCAAGTCGGCCTCAATCCGTGCAAGCGTCATATCAATGCCACGACGTTGCAGCTGTCCCTTAAAGTAGGCCGCGCCATGCAAGCTGCCGACCGTCGCAACAGCAGCGACGACGGCCAGCATCACAGCGGTGGTAAGCGCATAATCGGTCGTGATCTCAAAGACCATCAGGATTGTTGAAATCGGTGCGCCAAGTATTGCGGCGGCAAACGCGCCCATGCCGACTAATGCGTAGGCGCCCTCACCTGCAAAAATGTCCTCTGCCGGTGCCAATATGCCTGGTGCCATTTCACCCGCAACATGACCAAACGCACCACCGATTACTGCGCCCAAGAACAGTGCCGGCGAGAACACGCCGCCGCCAAAGCCACTGCCGAGCGTAATCGCCGTCGCCGCAGTCTTCGCGAATGCCAGGCCAATCAAGAATGGGAACGCAAACTCAATCCGCAGCGCACTGGATGTCGCGCCATAGCCAACGCCCAAGACCTGAGGGAAAGCCAACGCGATGGCGCCAACGAGCAAGCCACCCACAGCAGGCCGCCAGTGCTGCGGAATGCCAAGCTTGCTATGAGCTTGCTCCACAACTGGAATAGATCGCATGAACGCGATTGCTGCCAGCGCTGCAACAAACCCGAGAAGTGCGAATGCCGGGAATTCCCAATGTGACCCAAGCGCATAGGGCGAGAGTTGGAATGCTGGATAGGCACCGTAAACGCTGCGGGTTACCGCTGTCGCAACAACGGATGCCGCCACAATTGGTGCCAATGCCCCCACCGCATAATGGCCAATGACGACTTCAAGTGCGAAGAATACACCCGCTAGCGGCGCATTGAAGGCCGCAGCGACAGATGCCGCGACGCCGCATGCAAGCAATACACGCGACCCGCCAGGCTGCAAGCCAAGCTTGCTACTGACCCAGGCACCCACAGTCGCGCCCAGATGAACAACAGGCCCTTCACGACCGGCAGACGCGCCAAAACTCAGTGATGTAACGTTTGCGACGGCACCGTGCATCCCATCACGGAAGGACATGCGTCCACCGTTTAAGGCACTCGCTTCCATCACTTGCGCGACGCCAACGGGCCGTCCGCCAGGCAGGAAGCGCTTCAGGTAAAACCCGACAATCAACCCACCGACAGCAGGTCCAAACAGGATGAGATACCAAGGCAGCTTGGCGAATAACCGCCAATTATCCTCGTCAAAGAACCCGTAAACGAGATATTGGACGCTTCCGACGCCTTCACGAAAGCCAATCGAGAGAAATCCAGCTGCAAGCCCGATCGCAATCGCCGCACCGATCAGAATCACACCATCATAATTGATGCCGCGCCGCCTGATCTTGCGGAACTCCCTCGTCCAAACCCTAATGCGTTTGATCGAGCGGAGCATGGTTCTGGATCAGCCTTTACGGCGAATGCCGATGACGCGACCGACCTGATGGGGTTTTTCCAAGGGCTTATGCAGGTCCAGCACAGCTTGCAGCCGCGCCTGCATATCGTCCGGCATCGCTTTTGAACGCCGCTCATTCATGTCGATATGAATGCCGATCAATTCGTTCGTCGCTGCCAGATAGCCTTTTTCGGCATGATACATCTCGTGGATGTAATGGATGCGCTTGGCGTCACAATCCAGCAGATAGGTTGTGAATTTAAGCTCGTCCCCCTCCATCACCTCCTGATCGTAAGTGATGTGGCCTTCCAGTGTGAACGTCGAGCAATCGGACGCGTTCTTGTAGGAAAGGCCAATGCCAAGCGCTTCGTAGAAGGCATCGGTCGCCTCGTCGAAAGCAGCGACGTAATAGGCAACGTTCATATGGCCGTTGTAGTCGATCCACTCGGGCCGGACGCGCGAGGAGAACTCGCGATATGGAGCTGGGAATGTCATGGGGAACGACTATACGCCTGCCGATTCCTGTCGCCAAGCACCCCCTATTCGCCTGCGACTCTAGACCGCCGTGCGCCAGAACAATTGTAACCCAGCGGCCAGGCCAATCAGCTTAGTGCGCGTGCCCGCCACCCTTGTGACCATCTGCATTATTGCCTGCATACCCGCGAAGAACCTGATAACGATGGATCTGCTGAGGCATCAATAACGCAGTCGCTTGGATATGCGCGCCCAGATGCGCTGCCCGCAATTGCGCACGCAGAGCATCAGCCTGCAGTGTCAGGTCTGACAGCTTGGCTTGATCAATCGCACGGTCACGAAAGGCTGCTTCAAGTGCGGCCTCGGCATTAAGCAATTGATCGCCAAGCGCGATTGACGCGCTGCGCATCTCATCCCTAATCGCAATGATGGCGCGCGTCTGTTCTGTATTCAGTGGAATTTTGGTCTCTAATTCCAGCAGATGCGCGGGGCCTGGATAGCCATTCAACTCAGCAAATTTCGCAAATCCAAGCCCAGCACCAGCCTTAAGGCCTTTGATGAAGTCCGGCGCCAGCGCCTTAATCTCGCGACTCTCTTCACCTGCATATGGCGAATAAGTGGGCGAGTCGGCGGCAACAGCTGGCGCGCCTAGTAAAAGCGCCAGCGCGGTTAATACGGAAATCCTCATTGCGTGGTTCCATTCATCATGTCGTGGCGACGCTGAATCGCGTCAGACCATTGGGCCTTAATGTAGGCAAGTGAGGCTAGGATATCTGCGTCCGACAGCTGGTTCTCGAAGCCTGGCATAACGCTTTCGTAGCCGGCAGGCGCAAACGCCGCGACACCGTATTTTGTGACCTTGAACAGATGGTCATCATTGTGATGCCAGGTGTGTCCGGATTCATCATGTGGCGGGGCTGGCAGGCGTCCACTTGGCAGACGCTCACGCCAATTCGGTTGTCCTTCAAGCTTTTTACCATGGCATACAGCGCAGGCCTCTGCGTAGACCACAGCCCCACGGGCCACGACAGCACGGTCGCCATAGGGAATACGGGCGGTTTCATCCTCACCACCCGCAACCATCTTACAACCGACAAAAGCGATGACGCAAACTGCAGCCACGCCCAGCAAAAGCCACTTCATCCACCTGTCCCCAATTGTTTCAATAATGATCATAAGCGGATGCTCGGAAGCATCAATCAGGCTTTACGCCGCGCCGCCGTCTGCTAGGCTCCGCTCTCACCGATAATTTTGGAGAAATTTGCGATGAATGGCGGCGATGCGCTGATGGAAACATTACTGGCTTGGGGCGTAGATACTGCGTTCTCTGTCCCCGGCGAAAGCTATCTTCCTATACCTGTCTCTTATACACATCTCCGAGCCCACGAGACCTCTCTACATC
>CAJXVF010000433.1 GCA_913060845.1 uncultured Alphaproteobacteria bacterium
TCTACACCTCTCTATTCGTCGGCAGCGTCAGATGTGTATAAGAGACAGATCTGATGCAGATTGCGTTGATCGCTGCATTCGCATCCATCCTAGGTGCCGTGATCGGCGGGCTCGCCCCCATGGCGTTGACCGGTCTGCTGGCTGATATCCTGGGCGTGCGGCTGGCAGCGACGCCCGCCTTTGCCTCCATGGGCCTAGCCGCTTTGTTCGGCCTCGTGACCGCATTCGTATTCGCGCTTTGGCCGCTCGCTGCGGCAGAGCGCTTGCCTGCAGCCCGCCTGATCGGCGCTGCCGCACTTGGCATCTCTGGCATTCGTCCTGCACGTGGCAGGCTTTGGCTGCTTGCACTCGGCGCAATTGCGCTGGCGGCACTGGCCGTGCTGACAGCGGCGGACAAGATTGTCGCCGCAGCGTTTTTAGCAGGCGCGCTTATGGCGACGCTCCTGTTCCTTGGTTGCGCAATATTGCTAATCCGCGCGGCCCGCCGGATGCCGCGTCGAGGCGGGCCGTTATTCCGATTGGCGATTTCAGGCATCGCCCGCCCAGGCGCACCAACGCTTTCCATCGCACTATCGCTTGGGCTTGGACTAGCAGCACTGACGGCTGTCACCATGACGGAAGCTGCGTTCTCTAGCCGCCTGGACCGCACGGTCGCAACCAAAGCGCCGACATTCTTTTTCATCGACATACAGCCGCAACAACTGGAGCCTTTTCGTGCCATCCTGAAAGACCTCCCCGGCGTTACCCTGGACGGCGAAGCGCCGATGCTGCGCGCGCGAATTACCCACATCAACGGAGTTCCCGCCGCCGAAGCTGTCATCACGGATGACACCCGCTGGGCCATACGGAACGAGCGTGGGCTGACCTTCGCCGCCGAACCGCCAGCAGCGACGCCCATTGTTGCAGGTGAATGGTGGCCGGCGGACTACCAGGGCAAGCCGCTGGTTTCGTTCGATGCTGCGATTGCCGAAGGCTTCGGCATTGGCCTTGGCGACACGCTGACCTTCAACGTGCTTGGGCGCGCAATTACGGCGGAGATCGCCAGCCTGCGCCAGCTCGATTATTCCAGCTTCGCCATGAATTTCTCCACCATCCTTGATCCCGCCACCTTGAAACCGGCACCGCACACCATCCTAGCGACAGCATCCGCCACCCCAGAAATGGAAGCTGAGACAACCCGCCGTGTCACCGATACACTGCCGAACGTCACTGTCATCCGCGTTAAGGATGCCGTCGTTATCGCCCGGCGGATATTGGACCGGATTGGTGGTGCTCTTGCTGCCGTCGCTGCGATGTCCGTTATTGCAGGCGCGTTAACGCTCGCAGGCGCCGTCGCGGCCAGCCAACGTCGGCGGGTGTATGAGGCGGCCTTGCTGAAAACGGCGGGGGCCACTCGCGCGCAAATCATCACGGCGCAGGGGATTGAGTTCGCACTAATCGGCCTTGTCACAGCCGTGCTGGCTGTTGGCATTGGCGCGCTTGGGGCTTACGCGATTGTGACATTCCTGCTGCAAACGGATTTCGTATTCTCCGTTCCAGCCGCCGCAATTCCGGCTGGATTGGCCTTGGCACTTGCAGTGTCCGCTGGCGCATTTGGCGTCTGGCGCGCGTTGCGATTGCCCGCAGGACCGATGCTGCGCAACGCATGAGTGCGCATGCCAAAACTTTTGCCTTATTCCCGCCTTCGAATTTTGGCTAAGATTATGCATCAACGTTTGGGGAAAAGACTTTGAGCCGGAAATTCATTGCAATCGCTGCACTTGGTCTAGCCTTCAGTATCGGCGCAATCGCACCCGCCATCGCCCAGCAAGGCAAGCCCGCTAGCAGGGAAGAAACCGCCGCAGCAGTCTGCATGCTCGCACCCATGACAGCGGAAAAGCGGCTTGAAGCGTGTGATTACATCATCGACAGCGGTTCCGTGGACGGCAATGCGCTGGCCGTGGCGTTGATCGGCAAGACCAATGCCTATCTTGAGATGAAAGAGGACGAAAAAGCGCTCGCAGCCGCCACCAAAGCAATCGCCGCAGCGCCGAACTTACCACTCCCCCACGTCACGCGCGCCGCCATCTATTCCCAAATGGATGAACACCAGAACGCCATCGCGGACGCGTCTCGCGCTATCGAATTGGACCGGCGCAATCCAGCCGGATATGCCAACCGCGCCGAAGCCTATATCGGCCAAAGAAACTATGCATTTGCACTCGGCGATATCGACGAAGCGCTGACCATGGCACCAGAATTCCCGCAGCTACACCTGCTACGCTCGATCACACTGTTAGGGCTGGATAAAGATGACGAGGCGCTGAGCGCAGCCCGATCAGCGCTCCGCCTGGACCCAGAATTGGCAAGCGCGCACCTTGTTCGGTTCGATATTTTCATGGACCGCAAGCAATATGCCCTCGCCGCCGCAGACGCCAATCGTGCAGCAGAGCTAGAGCCGAAATTCTATGAAGCCCAGCACGCGGCCAGCACGGCCTATGCGCATGATGGCAAGTTCGAACGGTCTGTCGAGATCATGGATGTCCTGATCGCGAAAACGCCGGACAGCGCCCAAGCCAGGAATGGCCGCTGCTGGGCGCTTGCTCTCATGCCGGACCCAGAACGTGCGCTCCCAGATTGCCAGCTGGCCATCAAAAAAGACCCGGAGCATTTCCAAGCGCTTGATAGCCGCGCCTTCGTTTATTGGCAGACGGGACGGATCGAAGAAGCCCGCGCAGATTTGAAAGCAGCAAAGAAAATTGATCCAGATTTTTGGGATTGGGATAAGCGGGAAGAACGGTTTGTGACCGTTCTCGCACGCCGATATCTCATCTCACTCGGCCACTATACCGGCCAGATTGATGCAAATTTCGACGATATGACGCCGACCGAAGACGCCGTCAAAGCGTTCCAGAAACAGATCGGCGTCACGCAAACCGGAAAAGCGAGCCTGGCGCTCGTAACCCGCATGGGCCGGGAACTCCGCTAGAGCATATTCGGCTCAGATTGGGTTAGTCGTCAAAGAAAACCAATGTGCGGATTTCAATGTTTTCGCGGGGTCGTGCGTCTGCCGGCGCATTCGGGTCAAAGAAGGCGGAGTGTGCTGTGAAGCGGGCGCGGCCATCTTTGGCACTGTCGAAGCATTTGATCAGAATCGCTTCGTCCGGCGTCTGCTTGGACAGATAGACCCAGTGATGCGCCTCAGAGTGCTGGACCAAAGTGGTCTCACCAACGCGGTCTGCATAGATCAGATCCTGCTCAACGAAATCCTTCGGCGGCACGCTCTTGGCGGAGGCGATTGCGAGCGGTGCGTCTTCAACCGGATGGCCGATAGGACGCCACAAATTGACGATGGCGAAGCGGCCTTTCAGCTGTCTCTTATACACATCTCCGAGCCCACGAGACCTCTCTACATCTCGT
>CAJXVF010000434.1 GCA_913060845.1 uncultured Alphaproteobacteria bacterium
TTGCCTGCCATCGTCTGATCCTCCTCTGATGGGATAAATACTATCCCTATGGGTGAACCACTTCAGGGGGGCTGCTCCACATCCCGCCGTGCAGTTTCAATCTCTTGGACAATTTGGGCGCAGTCAGTGAGGAAGCGCTTTGATATATCCATCATGATTTCTCTCCTCCATCTTTCGCTAGTGCGGCCAAAGTATAGATCAATTCTAGTGCGGCGCGCGGCGTCAGCGCATCCGGGTCAACGGCCTTCAGTTGGTCGATGGCTGCGGCCTCTCCGGGCGGCGGGGCGAGATGCAGTGGTTCCGGCGCTGGTTCTGCCATAACGGGCGCTGCGTGGGCGAAAAGCGGCAAGGGTGCTGCAGCTTTTTGGCCGTCCGGTCCGTCCCCTGCTTCCAGTCTGCGCAGCACGTCACCGGCTCGCTTAACAACATCTCGCGGAAGGCCTGCCAATCTTGCCACATGAACGCCATAGGATCGGTCAGCGGCACCCGGCGCCACTTCATGCAAGAACGCGATATCGCCCTGCCATTCCTTGACGCGCATGGAGGCAAGGCCAAGCCCCTCTAGCTTTTCCGCCAATGCGGTCAGTTCGTGGTAGTGGGTTGCGAACAGCCCTCTGCAGCGGTTTTTGTTGTGAAGTCGCTCAACGGCGGCCCAGGCAATGGAAAGGCCGTCATATGTGGCGGTGCCGCGCCCAATTTCATCCAGGATCACCAATGCGCGTGGGCCAGCCTGGTTTAGAATTGCAGCCGTCTCGACCATCTCGACCATAAATGTAGATCGCCCGCGCGCCAGATCATCAGAAGCGCCAACGCGGCTGAAAAGCCTGTCGATCACCCCGATATGCGCACCTGTGGCCGGAACAAATGATCCAATCTGCGCCATAACCGCAATCAGCGCATTCTGGCGGAGGTAGGTGCTTTTACCCGCCATGTTCGGCCCGGTGATCAGCCAAAGACGGTTGGCGGTCTCAACGGATAGATCACAGTCATTCGGCACAAAAGCACCTGCTGACAGGGCTTGCTCAACAACTGGATGCCGCCCACCTTTAATCTCAAATTGCAGACTGGAGTCTATCTTTGGCCGGAGGAGATTTTGCTCGGCGGCCAAATGGGCAAGCGCTGCAGCGACGTCAATCAGGGCCAATGCGTCCGCCAGCCGGGCTAATGCCTCAGCTTCAGCCTTTACAGCGTCGATGAGGCCAGAAAATAGTTCCAGTTCCCTGGCAAGGGCTCGGTCCGCAGCGCTGGCGATCTTGGCTTCTAAGTCGGATAGCTCGACAGTGGAAAAGCGCACAGCGTTCGCCATGGTCTGCCGCCGGATGAACCGTTCCTCCGCGATCAGTTTTGCCTCATGGGTTGGCGTTGTTTCGACGAAGTAACCCAGCACCGCATTGTGCTTCAGCTTTAGGTTGGGCACATCCGTTTCTTCGGCATACCGTGCCTGTAGCGCCGCGATCAATCGTCGACTGTCGTCTCGGAGTCCGCGAAGTTCATCAAGCTCTGGGTCATAGCCCGCGCGCATAAACCCGCCATCCCGTGCGAGCAAAGGCAGGTCGTCTGCCAGCGCTTGGCGCAGCGTGTCCGACAACGCGCCGTGGCCGGTTAAGCGGGCGCATGCGGTTTGGAGCAGGGACGGTGTTGCCGCCAAGCTATCATTGGCTTCAAGCTGTGCACGAGCAGTCTCAGCACAGGAGAGCGCCGTCGCCGTCGCCGCCAAATCCCGTGGCCCGCCACGATCCAGCGCTATTCGGGATAGTGCTCTGGCGAGGTCCGGCGCTTGGCCAAGTGTATCGCGAACAACACCGCGCAGAATGGGCGCTTCCAGGAAGTGCTGAACGGCGTCCTGTCTGTCTGCAATGGCGCCAGGGTCTGTCAGTGGTGCTGCTAGCCACCCTGCCAGAAGGCGGGCACCCGCACTGGTCGAAGTTCTGTCGATGGCGTTCAGGAGTGAGCCTTTACGTTCGCCGGATTGGGTGCGGAACATCTCAAGGCTGCGGCGGGTCGCTGGATCAATCTGCATTGCAGAATCACCTGCAAAGCGCTGCGGTGGGTCTAGCCGTGGCGCGTGGCCTTGTTGGGTCAAGTCCACATAGTCCACGAGCGCGCCGGCGGCGGCGATCTCTGCGCGATCAAACGCACCAAAGCCATCCAGAGCATCAACGTTGAATGCAAGCTTCAGGCGACGTTCTGCATTGGCGCTATCAAAGCGGGCGGCGGGCAGTTCGGTCAGTGTCGCCGTACAATCTTCGAGCGCCAGGGTGATATCGTCCCGCGCCATCAGCTTATCGGCCAGCAGCAGTTCGTTCGGCTCAATCCGGGCGAGGGCAGGGGCAAGGCCATCCTTCGCCAACGGCTCAGTCTCGAACCGTCCGGTGGAAAGATCCAGCCACGCCAATGCCCGCCTGCCGCCCGCTTCTGCCAATGCCGCCAGGAAGTTATGGCGCCGAGCATCCAGCAGACTGTCCTCGGTCAGGGTTCCTGGGGTGACCAAGCGAACGACGCCGCGCTCGACCAATGTCTTGCCTGTGCGCTTCTTTGCTTCGGCTGGGCTTTCCATCTGCTCACAGATGGCAACCTTATGGCCGGCGCGGATCAGGCGCTCCAGATAGGCTTCATGGCTTTTGACCGGTACGCCCGCCATGGGGATTGGGTCGCCACCATGCTGGCCGCGTTTGGTCAGCGTTATGTCCAGCGTGTCCGCGGCCTTAATCGCGTCTTCGAAGAACAACTCGTAGAAGTCGCCCATGCGATAGAACAGCATATATCCTGGGTTGGCCTCGCGAATGGCCAGAAACTGGGCCATCATCGGGGTCAACTTCTCAGGCATTTTTGTATTTGCGCCGCTGCCGTCCATGGCCTCAATCCCTGATTCGGGATAGAACAGTTTCAAACACCTTACCTAGCAAGGGACCGTCCACATGCCCATCATCAATTCTATCGCAGCGCTTGAAGAACAAATGACGGAATGGCGCCGTGATTTCCATATGCACCCTGAATTGGCTTACCAGGAAGTCCGCACATCCGGAAAAGTCGCCGAAATGCTGGAATCTTGGGGCATTGAGGTGACCAAAGGCCTGGGCAAGACCGGCGTCGTTGGTGTGATCAAAGGTTCTGGCGATGGTCCTTCAATTGGCCTCCGCGCAGATATGGATGCGCTGCCGATTGATGAAATGAATGACACGCCATGGAAATCCCAGAACGCAGGCGTCATGCACGCTTGCGGCCATGACGGTCATACGACCATGCTTCTGGGCGCTGCCAAATATCTGGCCGAAACGCGCAATTTCAACGGCACTGTGAATGTGATCTTCCAGCCAGCCGAAGAAGGCTACGCTGGGGCCAAGGCCATGATGCTGTCTCTTATACACATCTGACGCTGCCGACGAATAGAGAGG
>CAJXVF010000435.1 GCA_913060845.1 uncultured Alphaproteobacteria bacterium
CGAGATGTAGAGAGGTCTCGTGGGCTCGGAGATGTGTATAAGAGACAGATTTCAGGCTGAGCGCAGTTTGCGCCGGCAAATTAGCCGCACTGTCCCGCTACACCCCGCATATGGCAAGGGTGGCGAAGGCTGCTGACGATACTGTCGGAATGTATCAGCCTGTGGCGCTGCAGGCCTGTGCCTGTATGGACTGTAGATGGAGATGCGATATCTCAACCCAATAGCCCCACCGCCAACGTCACTGTGATGATGCTGAGGCCGGTGGACAGCACGATGGCGGCGCTGGCGCGGCGGGTATAGGCCTCGTATCGGCTGGCGAGGAGGAAGGGGTTGATGGCGCAGGGCAGTGCGGCCATCAGGGTGACGGCAGCGAGCGTTAGGCCGGTCAAGCCAAGGATTGGGCCCGCAATCGCCCAGGCGATCAGTGGGTTAAGGGCAAGCTTGAGGGTACTGATAGTTGCGGCTTCAGCCAGGTCGCCACCGATGCGGAACTGCGCCAGGGATACACCCAGGCCGAACAGCGCCGTCGGGGCCGCAGCAGCAGCACCTAGGTTCACGAAGTTCTCCGCGACCGGGTGCAGATGCAAGCCGCTGGCGCCGAACGCAAGCCCGCACGCCATTGCCAGAATCACGGGCGTCCGCACGAGCCCCAACGCGGTTTCTCGCGCAATCCCGACTATGGACGCGCTTTTGTGCAGGCGAAGCTCAATCAGCAAGGTTGTTACGCTGTAATAAAGGATAGCTGACATAGCGATGATGGCCGTTGCGATAGCGAGGCCGTCTGCGCCAAAAAACAGCTCGGACAGTGGAATGCCCATCATGACGCTGTTGCCGTATCCGGCGGTCATCCCAGCCAGCGGCGGTTCGGCACCTTTGCCCTTAAAGAGCGCCCCGTTCGCCGCCATAGCCAAGAGGAAGATTGTGGCGGAGGCACCGAAATAGGCGATCAACACGCTTGGATCAAACGCCGCCGCTTCACCGCCCGCCAGCTTTGCGCCGGCGCGAAACAACAACATGGGCACCGCAAACCAGAACACATAATTCACGACGCCCTTGGCCCGTTCCGCATCAAACAGCGGCGTCTTGCCAAGGATGTACCCGCCCGCAACAAAGCCAAATACGGGCAGGGCGACGATCAAGGTTTGAAACATTAAGGCGCATATCCAAGCTAAAGGCTGGCGGACCTTGCCATGAACCCGCAGCCGGGTCACCGTTCAATAGCGCCGCTAGTTGTGTGCGGTTAAGTATGCTGAATGAAATTCCGTATCCCGGAATGACATATCGCAATGCGGGATAAGTTGTTCTATGGTTTCCGCAGATCCAATTGCACGCTGGGGGCGGTATGGCTGTACAAAAATCAGAACGGTCAGGCCAGGTGCAATCGCTGGTGCGCGCCCTCAATCTGCTGAAGGTCGTCGCCCGGGCTGATGACGGCCTGACGCTGACTGAAGCCGCCAAGCGAGCCAGCCTGCCTGTATCCTCCGCCCATCGTCTGCTCTCCACATTGCAGCAAGAACGATTTGTCCGCTTTGACCAAGAGCGTACCCGTTGGTTTGTCGGCGTTGAAGCCTTCGCGGCGGGTGCTGGGTTCTTGCGGAGCCGTGATCTCGTCACGGTCGCACGGCCCTATATGCGGCATTTGATGGAGGAAAGTGGTGAGACCGTGTCGCTAGCGGTCGAGGATGGCGGCCAGGTGATTTATCTGGCGCAGATCGAATGCCGCCAGCTTATGCGTGCGCTCGCCAGTCCCGGCCAGCGGGCGCCGTTGCATTCCTCCGCTGTCGGCAAGGTGATCCTGGCTTATGCGCCTGATGAGCGACAGGACAGTGTCATCGGTGCCATGAAGCTGGAGCGATTTACGGAACGAACGTTGACGACAGAGCAAGGCTTTCGTCAGGCGCTTTCGGAAGCACATAAGCGCAAGTTCGCGTTGGATGACGAAGAATACGCCATCGGCCTCCGCTGCGTGGCGGCACCGATCTTCAACGAAGCCCACGAAGCCATCGCCGCAATTTCCCTTTCCGGCCCGAAGGCCCGCGTAACCGACGGACGCATGAAAGAACTGGCCGGATTGGCGCAGGCGGCTGCGGGAAAGATTACGCGGGAATTCGGCGGATCAGCGCCAAGCCGTGCTTAGCTTTTGGACACGCGGCTGAACTCGCCCGAGTCTGGGTCACGCCAGATTAATTCACCAGCAATGATGGAGAAGAGCGCGCCATCCATGCGGACGCGGCCTTCAGCAATGGCTTCGGATACAAACGGGAATGTCATGAGGTTATTGATTGAGCATTCGACGGCTTTGCGTTCCAACGCGTTCTGCAAATCTTCGTCACTGGCGTCTGGATTAGCTGCCAGCAGTGCATCCCGTGTCTCATTCAGCAACGCAACCCAGGGGCCGATATAACGGCCAATCGGTTTAGCATCGCGTGCAGCCAATGCCGCCGCGACGCCACCGCAACTGCTGTGTCCCATGACAACCAGGTTTGAAATGCCAAGCACAGTGATCGCAAACTCAAGCGCTGCAGACGTGCCGTGATAGCCGGTGGCTTCGCCATAAGGCGGCACAAGTGCTGCCACATTCCGCACGACAAATAACTCGCCCGGTCCGGCTGAAAATATGGTGGATGGATCAACGCGGCTGTCGGCGCAGCCAATGATCATCGTCTTCGGGGATTGGCCTTCGGCCAGCATGTGGTAGCGCTCGACCTCCCGCGCGTAACGGTTGGCGCGGAACCGATGATACCCAGTCAGCAGGTCGTCTGGCATGTTGGTCGTCATATTGATGTCCCCCGGAGCTCGTGTGTCCATCTGAGCGTTCCGGATGGAGATATGGGCTTGAGGAAGGCCAGTCGCAAGAGGTTAAAATAGGGAACGGCCGTGCGCGGGCAGGCGCACGGCCGTTCGGCAGTCGGGAGGCGTGGCGACCCCCGTTGCTGCTGTCCTGTTCGGGCCGGTTAGCTTCCGGCGCCGTGACGCTCGCACCCAGCTCCAGCGCAGGAGAAGCTGGCCCCTGTCGGGAAGCTGGCGAAGCGGTCTGTGTCATTAAACGGTTCTGGCAAAGCGGCTTGGTCTTGCAGTGTTTGACGGTTTGGAAGTGCCGCACCGCCAGTTACATCTGAGACAATGACGTCGAGGGCTCTGACGCCGCTCAATTCAATCTGCAGGCCGCCAGGTGCCGCGATCCCAGCATTGCTTTCAACGGTCACCACTGAAAGCGGTGCGGCGTCGCCAATGGCGCGGTCAAAGCTATTGAGGCTGCCAAATACTGGTGCTGCGAACGGGTCGCGCTCACCGCCAGTGATGCGCCCTCGATCATCGGTAAATGCGATGCCTGATGGCGTGCGGCGGATGGCGGATGTCACGCCCTGTCTCTTATACACATCTGACGC
>CAJXVF010000436.1 GCA_913060845.1 uncultured Alphaproteobacteria bacterium
AGAGACAGGATAAATACTATCCCTATGGGTGGACCACTTCAGGGGGGCTGCTCCATATCGGCGCGTTGTGGCCGTGCGTAAAGACGGCGCTGGCGCTGTTATCACGCCGGGTGATCTGAAGGGCGTTAAGTTCCGCGTGCCGGGCTCTAAGATGCTGCAGCAGTACTACAAAATGGTCGGCGCTAACCCGACGCCAGTTGCATGGGGCGAAACCCCATCTGCGATTAAGCAGGGCGCTGGGCGCTCCTGTTTTTCTATGTGCTCCTCGTCAGCACGATGTTTGTCGAGGTGATCCGCCGTGAGGTGTTCGCTTATTCATCCATCTGGGGTGAGGAAATCGTCCGCTACGCGTTCATCTATCTGGCCTGGATTGGTGCTGCCGCAGTTGTGCGTGAACGAGCCCATATCCGCATTGATGTGCTGATGCATTACCTGCCGGACCGTGGGAAAGCGCTGCTCTACATCCTCGGTGATTTAGTAATGCTCGGCGTGGCCGTGGTATCGGTCTACTGGTCGTTCGAAACCGTCACTGTGTCTTGGAAGTTTGGCTCCGTCAGCCATGGTCTTCGCGTGTCGATGGTCTGGTTCCTGATGGCTGTGCCATTTGGTTTCACATTGATGATTTTTCGTCTCATTCAGTCGCTTCTGCGGGACTTCAAGGACTTAGTGTCCGGTCGTCCTGTGTATGAAGGCGACAAGCTTTTCGACTGAGGGACGCCATGCTGTTTCCATCAGTTGAAGAGCAAACTGTTGTCCTTGGCTGGGACTTCTTTCTCCCTGTCATCATTTTTGCAATCTTCTGCGCATTGGGCATCCCCATCTGGGCGTCAATCGGCTCAGCGGCGATCGCAATGCTGCTGCTCTCTGGCGCACTGCCTTTATCATTGCTGGGTGAATCTCTCTTCGACGGCATTGATGCATTTGCGCTGACCGCCATTCCGCTTTTCATCCTGACTGGCGATATCTTGGTTCGAGCCGGACTCAATCGAAAGTTATTGAACGTAGCTGAGGCCCTGACATGCTGGACTAAGGGCGGATTTGGCTCTGCCACCGTGCTGGTCTGCGGCATGTTCTCAGCTATTTCTGGTTCCGACGCGGCGGGTGCTGCCGCAGTAGGCCGCATGACCATCGACCGGTTGGTCGAATCTGGCTACCCGCGCCACTATGCCTGCGCGCTCGTAGCCTCAGGTGCTTGCACAGGCGTGCTCATTCCACCGTCAATCGCTTACATCATCATCGGCTTGGTGTTGGGCATATCGGCATCGACCTTGTTCATTGCCGCGCTGATACCGGGCGTTGCCATTCTGGTGTCCATCCTTATCACCAACCCGATCGTCAACCGCATCTATGCCTATTAAGGCGGCGAGCCGATGACCTTCCGCGAATGGGCTGGCAATTTAGGCCGGACAGTTGCAGGCGGTTGGTATGCATTCCTGGTGCCTGGGATCATCTTCTACGGCATCTTTTCGGGTCGGTTGACGCCGACCGAAGCGGGCGCAACAGCGATTCTCGTGACGATCATCCTGGGCTTCATTCTGGGCACGCTGAAATTCTCTGATTTCCCGGCAATGCTCGTCAGCTCAGCCAAAGTAAAGGGTGTGATCCTGCCAATTATCGCGTTCTCCCTGCCGCTAGCACAGGCGCTGGCGATCATGGGCGTGCCGCAAGGTTTCGTCGCCTGGATTTTCTCCTTGACGGAGAACCCGTACATTCTGATTTTGTTGATGATCGGCATTCTGATCGCTGCTGGCTGTGTGATGGAGACGACGCCGAACATCGTCATCCTGGCACCAATATTGAAGCCGCTCGCGGATAGCATTGGGATGCACGAAATTCAGTTCTGCATCATGATGATCACGGCTTTGGGCGTGGGCTTCATTACTCCGCCACTAGGGCTCAACCTGTTCGTTGTTTCAGGGATTACGGGCGAGTTTGTTCTCAGAATCGCGTCCCGTGTCGGGCCCTTTGTATTCTTCATGCTCATTGTGACCCTGCTGATCGCCTATATTCCAGAGATCTCGCTGACGATGCTCCCAGACAATCTGCGATAGGACACGAATATGACACGCGAGTATCTTAAAAAAGCGAAGCTGACATCCAGTTCGGATGCATCTGACGTGCGCCAGACTGTGCAGACCATCCTCGACGAGATTGAGGCTGGTGGTGACGCCAAGGCGCTGGAATACGGTGCTAAGTTTGATAACTACACTGGCCCAGTCCTACTGAGCGAAGCCGACATTGCAGCTGCCGCTGCTAAAGTGCCTCAGAAGCTGGAAGACGATATTGCTTTCGCCCATGATAATGTTCGCCGCTTCGCCGAAGCGCAAAAAGCAACCATTACAGACATGCAGATGGAGATTGCGCCCGGCCTGATCGCTGGCCAAAAGGCGATCCCTGTTAATGCTGCCGGGTGCTATGCGCCGGGTGGGCGCTACGCCCATATCGCTTCCGCCATGATGACAGTGACGACAGCAAAGGTGGCCGGATGCGCCCACATCACGGCTTGTTCGCCGCCGCGCGCGGACACCGGCATCCATCCGGCGATCATTTATTCAGCTGATCTGTGTGGGGCGGATCAAATCCTGGCGCGTGGCTTGGGGCGAATCATCAATATCGCCTCCCTCCAATCCGAGCGCGCATTCCCGAACGGCATTGCCTATGGGGCATCCAAAGGTGGCATCACCCAGCTCACCCGTGCAATGGCTGAAGCCTGGTCTGCGCATGGGATTACCGCCAACGCGATTGCTCCGGGGTTCTTCCTGACAGAGCTAACGGCAGCTGTATTCAACGATCCTGAACGGGCAGCCCGTAACGCCGCGCAAACCTGCATTGGCCGCAATGGCCGGATGGAGGACTTGGCCGGCCCCGCCGTGTTTCTAGCGTCTGATGCCAGCGGCTATGTCACCGGGCAGGTCCTGAACGTAGACGGGGGCTTCACAGCCAAATGAAAGCGCTGATTTATACTGGCCCAGAAACCCTAGCCTTCCAGGACTCTCCAGAACCGGCAGTGGCGGCAGGCGATGTCCTGATAAATGTCGCTCATGTCGGCATCTGCGGGTCGGATATGCATGCCTGGCATGGCCATGACGACAGACGCCCGGCACCTCTGATCCTTGGCCATGAGGCAGGAGGCACGACGGCGGACGGTCGCCGGGTCACAGTGAACTCTCTGGTGACGTGCGGCATGTGCGCGGACTGTGTTTCTGGTCGAGACAACCTTTGCGCCAGCAGGCAAATCATCTCCATGCCCCCACGAGAAGGCGCGTTCGCGGAACGCTTGGCGATGCCCGAACGTAATTTGGTCGCCATCCCTGACGCTATCCCCACCGAAAAAGCAGCCTTAGCGGAACCGCTGGCTTGCGGTTGGCATGCTGTGCGGATGGGTAAGC